>CAZESU010000045.1:0-15532 GCA_964515275.1 uncultured Oscillospiraceae bacterium | reverse complement strand
TGACCTTGCCGTCTTTGCCCTCAATGGAAACGGGCTTATGCTCAAAGAGGAACTTCACGCCCTCTTCCTTTGCCTCGGCAACCTCGGCAGGATCGGCGGGCATATCGCTCTCCCTGCGGCGATAGGCTACCGTAACCTCGGCGCCGAGACGCACCGCAGTACGGGCGACATCCATCGCGACGTTGCCGCCGCCGACCACGACGACCTTCCTGCCGATGGCGGGACGGGTGCCTGCATTCACCTCGTGCAGGAAGTCGATGCCGCCCCATACGCCCTCCAGCTCCTCGCCCGGAATGCCGAGAGAGGCGGACTTCTGTGCGCCGACGGCGAGATAGATGGCATCGTAGCCCTGCTCGCGCAGCTGCCGGATCGTCAGATCCCTGCCGAGCTCCACCCCGCAGCGGAAAATCACGCCGAGTTCCTTCAGCACGTCGATCTCCGCATCCAGGACGGTTTTCTCCAGACGGAAGTTGGGGATGCCGTAGCGCAGCATGCCGCCGGGCTGCTCGTTTTTGTCGAACACGGTGACTTTATAATTGTCGGCCGCGAGGAAGTAGGCACAGCTGAGGCCGGCGGGGCCTGCGCCGATGATGGCGATATTCTTGTCGCTGTAGTCATAGAGCTTTTTCGGCACGAACCGGGTGCTGCGCTCCAGCTCCCGATCCGCGATGAACTTCTTGACCTCGTCGATCGCGACGGCGCGGTCAATATCGCCTCGGGTGCAGGCCTCCTCGCACTTGCGGTTGCAGATGCGGCCGCAGACGGCGGGCAGCGGGTTCTCCTTCTTGATGAGTTCCAGTGCCTCAAGGTAACGGCCCTGCGCGGCAAGCTTCAGGTAGCCCTGAACGGCGATGTGCGCGGGGCAGGCCGTCTTGCAGGGCGCGGTGCCCTCGGGGGCGACATATTCGCGGTTGCTGCGGTGCTCCGGGTTCCAGTGTTCCGGCGTCCACTCAACGTCGTCGGGCAGCGTCTTGTGTTCGTGGACAATCGGGGTCCTGGCGCAGAGCTTCTGACCCATCTGGATGGCGTTATTGGCGCAGCGGTCGGTACACTGCCCGCATGCCACGCACTTTTCCTGGTCGATCTCGGCCACATAGTTGCTCGCAGAGGTGGCAGGGGTGTTGTAATACTGAGTCACGCCCAGTGCCAGACAGCTCTCCGGCATACAGTTGCAGATGGCAAAGGTTTCGCCCTGATGCAAAGTCGTGATCTGGTGGACACAGCCGCGATCCTCACACTTTTGGAGGATTTCCTTAGCCTCCGCCACGGAGACAGGCCTGCCCTTGCCGGTTCGGTTGAACATATCGGCCACATGACCCATAAACAGGCAGTAGCCCTCGTCCAGGTCGCCGCTGCCCTCGCCCATCAGGCGCCGGACACGGCGGCACTGGCAGGGGGTGACGCTGATATGACCGTCGTTATCCTCAATGTATTTGTTGCAGCGCTCGTTGTCGATCTGCTGTGCTTCGGCAGGGATGGCACTCTCCACCGGGATGACGCGCATGATGCCGGCACCCATCGGCGTGTTCGGCGCATGCTCCATTTGGCTGGTGGTCGCATGCTGATGGAAAGCATAGGAGATCTCGGGATGCGCAAGGCAGAATTTCTCGTTGATCAGTAAAAATTCAAAGATACCGGGGGTGTAGGGCGGCAGCAGATAGATCTCCAGCCCGATCTTCGGCACAACGACCTGCACCACAAGGCCGATCTCGGTGATCTCGTGCAGGATCTCCTTTGTCCGCTTGACCGGAAGTTTGGCCTTGTGCGCGATAATGGGCACGAAGGACGGCTTCATACTGGTCAACGCCAGCATCACGGCAATCTGCTCATCGGTGATCCACTGCTCAAAGAGCCTGTATTCCGCGCAGTCCGGCGTGATTTTATAATGTCCGTCATTGATTTTTTCGCAGAGCTTAATCAGATTCTCTCTGACTTCCATAAACTCCCTCCTCGTTTATTCTTTAACACTCGTGTGCACACAGTTTATCCGTTTTATTTCTAATTGTCAATTCCTTTTCCTTTTTTCTTTTGCCATGCCCGGCACGTCCATGTCGTGCGGCAGCCTGATGCGGTGAGTCCGCATGCCGGCGGCAGATGCGGTTATCTCATCGACGGTCTCCCCCCTTCCGCGACAGGGCGGTCAGGCAGGCCGACATCGGAACAGAGCTGGCCTCGCCGCGCATGATCGCATGCACAACTGCTCCGATCTCCGCTTCAACGGTTTACACGATTAAAATTTGATGTTATTATATACGCTGGTGATTTGTCCTTGTCAAATACATTTTTCGCGCCCGCATCCGGAGCTGGCGGAACCCGTATCATATAAAAGGAATAAAATCCCACGAAAAATTGGGAATGAGCATGTTCACAAAAATACAAAGGCACAGTATGATGAATTTTTGTGTACTTTTACGGTCAAAGAATGGGGTGATGTGAAATAATAATGACCTTGATAAGAATTGCAAATCCAAAATGCGAAAAAAAGTGATTTCGTTGATTGACTTTCAAAGCAATCCGTGATATTTTTTCAAAAAATCAATTTAATTTAGTAAATCGGCAAATTACATCTTGCCGGAAATGATAGAGGGGAGCATTATGAAAGATTTTTCCTTTACTGTTCCGCAGAATATTATCGTAGGCAGGGGAAGCATCGCCCGTTTGCCTGAGGTTTTCAAAGAGTTGGGCGCGACCCACGCTTTTCTTATTTCCGGGCCTCATCTTGCCAGGATCGGCACCGTACAGGCCTGCATAGACAAGCTGGCAGCCGTGGGTATCTCGGCAGATACCTTTACCGAGACCGAGAAGAATCCCTCTGTTGAGACGGTGGACAAGGCCACGGCTCAGTATGCCATGGCTGACGACGCCATGAAGAGCGGCAATGTTGCGGTCAATCCCCGTGCCACTACAAAGCGCGATATCCTCGCGCTGTACCGCAAGGCGCTTTAAAGGAGAACTGCATGGAGCGTTTGTATCAATTCCCGCTTCGGCAGCACGTCGGTGCGCCCTCCGTTCCGGTGGTAGCCCGGGGGGAGCGTGTGCTTCGCGGCCAGCGTATTGCCCAAAGGCCTGAAAATGCCCTGGGAGCCAATATTTTCTCCAGCGTGACCGGCATTGTAAAGGAAGTAAGTGAGAAAAGCATCACCGTTCTGGCCGATGAGACCCAGACGGCGGACTATGTGAAGCTCAGCTCCACAGAGCCGCTGGATCTGATCGAGGAGGCCGGTATCGTGGGTCTTGGCGGAGCCGGATTTCCCACGTATGCCAAGCTGAACCGCCCCTTTACAGAGGGCGGCGTGGTCATCGTCAACGCGGTGGAGTGCGAGCCCATTCTGGATCACAACATCCGGGCCATTGAAAAAGACCCGGAAAAGCTTATCCGCGGCATGAAAATCGTCATGGAGGTAATGAACGCCCAGCGCGGCATGATCGCCATCAAGGCCATACATACCGAAACGGTGGAGAAGCTGAAAGCTGCTTTCAAGGCGGAGAATATTCCCGAGGAAAAGGTCAGCATTTCGCTGCTGCCCAATATGTACCCCATGGGCGAGAAGAGAGCCGTGGTGCGTGAGACTCTGGGCAGACTTCTGAGCATGGAGAGCTCCTCCCGCGAAGCGGACGCCATTATTATCAACTGCGAAAGCGTCTGCCGCGTCTGGGAAGCGGTGGAACGGAAAAAGCCTTTGATTGACAAGGACATGACCGTCGCAGGAAAGATCAGGGGCAACGAGAATTTGATACAGGTGTTCTTTGATGTACCGCTGGGAAGCTCCGTACAGGAGGTTTTTGAGCGGGCAGGCGGCCTTGCGGAAGACTATGGAGAGCTGATTATGGGCGGCCCCTTCACCGGCAAGCGTACAAGCCTTGATGCCCCCGTGATAAAGACCACCGGCGGCCTGATTGCCGCTGAGTGCTTTCCGAAAGGCCCTGAGAAGATAGGACTTCTGGTCTGCGCCTGCGGTGCGGGAAAAGCCCGGCTCGAGCAGCAGGCCGAGAGCATGGGAAGCAAAGTGGTGGATGTTCAGTACTGCAAGCAGGCCCATGAGATCAAGGGCAGTCTCAGATGTGAAAACCCGGGACGCTGCCCGGGTCAGGTGCAGAAGATTTTGGCACTGAAAAAGGCCGGAGCACAGGCCGTGCTGATCAGCAACTGCACCGACTGCTCCAATACCGTCATGTCCTGCGCCCCCAAACTGGGGCTGCCGGTATACCACTGCACGGACGGCGCGCTCCGGGCAGTCAACCAAAGATTAGTACGAAAGATCAGATAAAACCAAAGGAGAAATCAGGAATGTCTATTACAAAGGAAACGCTGGCACAGCATCGGAAGGATCCGGCTATTTTCTGCTGCAGAAGACAAAAAGGACTGGTCATCGGCGCCGCCGACCTGGAGGACCCTGTTCTGTTTGACGATATGGTGGAGTCCGGGCTGCTTACCCTCAGCCCTGATGGCCTGCGTATCGAGCAGGTGCTGGGCTCCACGCTGCTGACAGACGTTGAGGCGCTGACCCCCATCACCCGGGACGTACTGGACAAGGTAAACGAGTCCGAGGAAACACCCGCACCGGCGGCTGAAAAGAAAGAAAGCGCGGAGGCCTTTGCCCCCGTGATAAAAACAGGAGTAGAAGGAAACGGCATGATCCACATCGAGATCGGAAAAGCCGAAAAACTTGAAAATCTGGTCATGGACATCCCGGTGTTCGCCGGCACCGCACCTGCGGCAGCTGCTCCGAGCGCAGTAGAGGAAGAGTCCGCACCTGCCGGAGAGAAGCGCGTGATCCGCACTCTGGTGAAGAAGCACATCAAGATCACCGATGTGGAGATCGGTAATGAGACCTCCATCAAGGACGGTAAGATCACCATCGACGGCAGCATCGTGGAAAAGGCCGTTCTGGAAGACCCCCTGTGCAAGAGCATGAAGCTGGACGTTATCAGACCCGGGAACCGCCATGTCTACACCGAGACCATTATGGACGTATGCCCCATCGCCACCAAGGTTGAAGGTGAACTGGGCAGCGGCGTTACCAGGGTGGCAGACGGCGTGGTGTTCATGCTGACCGGCGTGGATGAGGACGGCGTACAGGTCCATGAGTTCGGCTCCTCCGAGGGCTATCTGGATGAGAAGATGTATTTCGGCCATCCCGGCTGCGCGGACGAGAACGACATCATCATCCGCTGCCATGTGGTCATCCAGCGCCTGTCCGGCATGACCCGTCCCGGCCCCTTTGCCGCCCACAAGTGCCAGGATTACGTGATTCAGGCCGTCAGAAACGAGCTTAAGAAATACGACGGCGAAGTTGTCCGCGAGGAAGTCTGCGAGGACGTCCGCCGCCGCGGCAACCCCCGCATCGTTCTGGTCAAGGAAATCATGGGTCAGGGTGCAATGCACGACAACGTGATCTGCCCCACCGAGCCCTGCGGCATTCTGGGCGGTCAGAAGAACGTGGACTGCGGCAACGTGCCCATCATCCTGACTCCCAACCAGGTGCGCGACGGTTCCATCCATGCGCTGACCTGCATTGGCCCCGCAACCAAGGAAATGACCCGCCATTACATCCGCGAGCCGCTGGTGGAAGGCCTTGCGGCCGATACCGAGCTTGACCTTGTGGGCGTGGTATTCGTCGGTTCTCCCCAGGTCAATGATGAGAAGCTCTGGGTCTCCGAGCGTCTGGGCTCTCTGCTGGAGTCTCTGGATATCGACGGCTGCATCATCACCACCGAGGGCTTCGGCAACAACCATATTGACTTCATTCAGCATATCGGCCAGGCCGGCAAGCGGGGCATTCCCGTGGTGGGGGTGTCCTTCTGCGCCTATCAGGGCCAGCTTGTGGTCGGCAATGAGTATGCTACCGCTATGGTAGAAGAGAACATGGATCAGGGCGGCTTTGAAAACAACGTGGCAGGCTGCTCCTGCGTCACAAAGGAAGTGGCAGCCAGAGCCATCCAGATGCTGAAAAACAGGATGGCAGGCGTGGCAATCGCTCCCGCTCCCAGGAAGTGGAGCAACGACGTTATCAACGCCAACAACCGTCTGTTGGGCCTGCCCGAGACGGTGCTGCTGGATAACGGAACGCTGCACTGAGATGCTGGATTATATCATCAATCCGGCGCTCATGGGCGGCCTTATAAAGGAAATGGACGGAGATCTGGTCAAAGTCCATCTCCACGGGCGCCTGGGAATCATCACCGTACCGAGACGTCTGATACTGGACCCGATTCCGCTGGAGATCGGCCATGAATTGAAGTTCTATTTCAGTTACCTGCAAATAAATGAACATCCCTATGACTATGACGCCGCCCCTCTGGAAACAGGCGGGGAAGTCCTTCCCGTGCTGATCGGCGCAGAGCTGACAGAGGTAAATGACACGGCTGTTAAAGCGCAGATACAGAACGGTCTTGGTACCGTGGCGGTCCCGCGCCGCTGGGTCTTTACCGATGTACCTCTGGCGGTGGGCCAGACGGCAGAGTTTTATCTCAGCCCCATGAAGGTCACAGGAAAAAGAGAAATCCCGGCAGAAAGCATCTGACCGGGAACGGAAATGAAGGAGGAACCCACATGAAATTGACAACAGTTGAGGGAATGCAGTCGGAAATTTTTGTTCCGGTGACACCTGCACCTGTTTTTACCGAGCTTAAGAAGCCTTTGAGCGAATGCAAGGTGGCATTCATCACTGCCGGCGGTATCCATAAAAAGAGCCAGACGCCCTTTAACACGTCCGGCGATTTCTCTTACAGAACCATCGAGTTTTCCACCCCGTCCAACGAGCTGATGGTAACGCATGGCGGCTTTGACAACTCCGACATCAACAAGGACGTCAACGCCATGTTCCCCATTGACCGCCTCCACGAGCTGGTGGAGGAGGGCTTTATCGGCTCTCTGGCCGATGAGACCTACACCTTCATGGGCGGCGGCGGCAACGTTCAGAAATTCAAGGAAGAGACCGGCCCGGAAATCGCCCGGAAGCTGAAGGCGCAGGGTGTGGACGTGGTCCTGTGCACCGGCGGCTGCGGCACCTGCCATCGTTCTGCCACCATTGTCACCCGCTGCTGCGAGGAAGCAGGCATGAGCTGCGTGGTTATCGCTGCCCTGCCCCCCATTGCCCGCCAGCAGGGAGCACCCCGCATCACCGCACCCCACGTGCCCATCGGCTCCAACGCAGGCGAGCCCAACAATATTCCCATGCAGACCGCCATCATCAAGGAGTCTCTGGAGTGGGTACGGGATTGCCCCGGCTATAACCAGACCAGGGTTCTGCCCTACGAGTACAGGCACAACGTTTGATCGGTCAGCAGCTCCATAAGCTCTATCTGGATACCGGGATAGCTCTTTTCAAAAGCATGGATGATGCGGGGCAGCCAGTTTCGTGAAGCTCTTTGTGTCCGCGATATCCGCAAACAGTTCCTGTTTGATAATATCCATATTTTGTTCCCCCCTATAAGGAGAAAGAAGGGACGCCCCAACAGCGCGCCTTCCTTTGCCCGGCGATCTATCAGATTTTATTATTTTAACAGCCATTTTTTGCAACATATTATATTCTGATTCAGGCGTTGTTTTTCCATTTTTTCCTGAACCGAAAGGATTATAGCATGGACATACATCCAAGACTGCTGCCTTATCAGCATCTTATCAAAACAATCGATTCCCACACCATGGGAGAGCCCACAAGAGTCATATATGACGGTTTTCCCGAACTTCCCGGCGATACCATGATGCAGAAAAAAGCATATCTGACCGAGCATTACGACCATCTCCGCTCAGCCCTGATGCTGGAGCCGAGAGGCCACCGGGATATGTTCGGCGCTCTTCTGACCGAGCCTGTCCATGCAGAGGCGGATTTCGGCGTTATCTTTATGGAGAGCAGCGGATGCCTGAATATGTGCGGTCACGGCAGCATAGGCGCGGCCACCGTCATCGTGGAGACCGGCATGAAAAAAGTCACCGAGCCCTATACGGAAGTGGTTCTGGATACCCCTTCCGGGCTTATCCGGGCCAGGGTTCATGTGGCAGAGGGAAAGGCCCGGGAGGTCAGCATCCTGAATGTGCCCTCCTTTCTGTATCTGGAGAAGCAGCGTGTTAAGCTCCCGGAATGGGGAGAGATCCGCTTCGATATTTCCTTTGGCGGCTCCTTCTTTGCAATGATCAATGCGGAAGAGATCGGCCTTGAGCTGGAACCCGGAAACATTGACCGCATTGAAGCTCTGGGCATGGAGCTTTTAAACGAAATCAACAGATCGATTCCCGTCAAGCACCCTTATCTTGACATCAACACCGTTGATCTGGTAGAGTTTTACAGTCATACAGGCAACGAACAGGCCAACATGAAAAACTGCGTGGTTTTTGGCGACGGGCAGATCGACCGCAGTCCCTGCGGCACCGGTACCAGCGCGAAACTGGCGACCCTCTACGCAAAAGGCGAGCTTAAGCTGGGCGAGGAATTTGTCTATGAGAGCATCACCGGCTCCCTGTTTCGCGGAGTTGCAATGAGCGAGACGGAGGTGGCGGGCTATAAGGCCATTATCCCGCAGATCACCGGCAGTGCCTATCTGACCGGCATCAGCCAGTGGATACTGGACGAGAACGATCCGCAGGTATACGGATTTTTGCTTGGCAGCCATAAGACCGGCGGCTGAGCCAATCACATTTTCTGAACACACCGCCCATACGGGTGTTATCAATTGATTTTGAATTTATGGAGGCAGACAAATGAAACTGAGAGATACTGGCCTGACGGCCCAAGATATTAAGGACAAGGTCAATCGCTACATGATCGAGACCTACGAGCGCTTTGATTTTCTGGCTGAAACAGCAAAGGATCAGTATGTCTATGATGAAAATGGCGAGCCCTATCTGGACTTCTATGCAGGCATCGCGGTAAACTCTGCCGGCAACTGCAATGATAAGGTAGTCGCTGCGGTTAGAGATCAGGTGAGCGATATCATGCACACCTTCAACTATCCCTACACCATTCCTCAGGCCCTGCTGGCAGAGAAGATTTGCACCACCATCGGCATGGACAAGATTTTCTTCCAGAACTCCGGCACCGAGGCAAACGAAGCAATGATAAAAATGGCCCGTAAGTACGGCGTTGAGAAGTACGGCCCCAGCCGCTATCATATCGTCACCGCTTCCATGGGCTTCCACGGACGTACCTTCGGCTCCATGGCCGCTACCGGTCAGCCCCACAACAGCTGCCAGATCGGCTTCGGCCCCATGACCGAGGGCTTCTCCTATGCGGAGTACAATAACCTTCCGTCTTTCAAGGATGCCTGCACCAGGGACACCATCGCTATCATGGTGGAGCCTGTTCAGGGTGAGGGCGGCGTACATCCCGCAACACAGGAGTTTATGACAGGCCTCCATCAGTTCTGTGACGAGAACGATATGCTCCTTCTGATTGACGAGGTACAGACCGGCTGGTGCCGCACCGGCAAGGTCATGTCCTTTATGAATTATGGCATCAAGCCCGACATCGTCTCCATGGCGAAGGCTTTGGGCGGTGGTATGCCCATCGGCGCTATCTGCGCCACGGAAGAGGTCGCCAAAGCCTTTACCCCCGGTTCCCACGGCACCACCTTCGGCGGTCACCCTGTCTGCTGCGCCGCGGCTTTGGCAGAGATCAACGAGCTGCTTGACCGTGACCTTGCCGGCAATGCGAAGAAGATCGGTGCCTATTTCATGGAGCAGCTCAAGACGCTGCCCCGCGTAAAAGAGGTGCGCGGTCAGGGCCTGCTGGTCGGCGTCGAGTTTGACGACAGCATCTCCGGCGTGGAGGTGAAGCACGGCTGTCTTGACAGACATCTGCTCATCACCGCAATCGGTGAACATACCATCCGCATGATCCCGCCCCTGATCATCACAGAGGCTGACTGCGACAAGGCTGTCGCCATCATCCGCGAAGCAGTCGAGGCTCTCAGCTGAAAGCGTTAATTCTCAACATTTACCCGGTTTTCAAGAGGTAGTTTGATGCATTTCAACGACATGCCATACCGGCGCATCACCTATCTTGTGCTGCTGGCGATCGTTGCTGCCATCCTGATTTCCACCATCTCCTTTGAGATCGGAAGTCATGGAAGCGGCACAGCTGCGGTCATGACCTGTCTCAGCGATGGGCTGTTCACCTGCGCCGTACTTTATGTGGGCTGCAGCATCCTTATGTATATTGAGGAAGCGGGCAATTTCTACGGCATTCAGTATCTGTGGCATACGGTGATCCGTCTGGTTTCCTTCAACAAAAAGCGCGCCGAGGAAAAGAAAGACTATTTCACCTGCTGTCGGGAGAAAAGGGAGCGGCGCGAGGAAGAGGGTAAGACCCCGCTGAAATCGGCGATGCTGTTCATTGGACTCGGCTGTCTGGCACTGGCCTTCCTGTTTGCGTTTTTTTACTACAAGATCTCATAATATCATGTTTTTCAGACCGTAGGCAAAGCCATCGGCAATGAATATTCTTGCATGGGTAGATTGTGAAGAGGGGACTCCCGTCCCCTCTTCCCGTTCAATCATGACAGATTCAGGGGGATTTTTGAATCCCCCTGAATCTGTTTTCAAGGTGAAAACACTTTGTCTTCACCTTGAAACCGTAACATCGATGAACACTGAAAAAATCCAGCATTTGGCCTAACAGGTTCATGGCTCTGCCAGCTTTGTGGTATAATGCCCGTTATCCTCTTCGGTGATGAGTTTTTTGATTCCGTAATCCGTGATGCAGCACTGCCCGTTCTCTTTTATCACAGTAAAATAGGCCAGAGCGCCGGTACGGCAGGCCTCGTCCGTCTGCGCGGAAATAAAATTACCGAGGGAATAAAAGACCAGCGTACTGTGCCCATCCTCGCCGGTTATCCATTCACAGGGCTGAATGACATGAGGGTGTGTGCCGATAACCACATCGACGCCGCAGTCGGAAAAGATTGCGGCCCATCGTCTTTGCGTATCATCGGGGACGTCGGAATACTCTGTGCCCCAATGGACATGGACAATGCAGAAATCGGCAGCCTCTCTGCCGGAAAGCAGGTCCTCCCGAACCTGCTGCTCGTTCTCCAGCGTGTGGAGCACATAGGGCGCATCTTCCGGCAGCGCGTGTCCGTCGGTCTCCAGCGTGTAGCTGAAAACGGCACAGCGGATGCCGTTTTTTTCATAGATCTCATAGGGGCGGTATTCGCCGTCGCTGACCGGCTGTATGCCCACGCACAATACACCTGCGTTCCGATACAGGGATGCCGTCAGGTCGATGGCCTCCGTTCCCATGTCCAGGGCGTGATTGGTCGCACAGCTTACGATATCAAAGCCCGCATTCACTACCGCATCGCCAACCTGCACGGGGGTGCCGAACAGTGGATAGGAACTGTATTGCTCCGGACGGTCCACATAGATGCTCTCCTGATTGATGGAGGTCACGTCGTATTGGGAAAGTTCCTGCTGCACATAGGCGAACAGGTCGTCAAAGCAGCCGTCGAAGTGCCTGAAAGCATAATCGTAAATTTGGCGATGAATCAGATTGTCGCCAAGCGCGGCGAAGGAGAGCGCTGTTTTTTCCTGCATTTCCTGCTGCATCTCAATGTGAACCAGCCCCCAGGACAGCCAGTCCCAGGCACTCTCCCGACCATCCGTGTCGGTAATGACAAGCCTTTGCGTCTCGTCAAAGCGCCACCCGGCCGCGTCCAGCCCAATATCGGAAGCCATCCAAACGGGTCGAATACCGTCTTCCGTCCAGTTGTAGATGTAAATATGCTGTGACCAGCTCTTCTCATCCCCCGTCACCCAAAAGGGGCGGCTGTCGCCGTAGCGGCCCCGCTTCCAGCAGAGCAGCATCAGTTCCTTTTCCGAATCGCGGTCAATATCACACCAGAGAATGTCCTGCACCCGGATCTCCCGGCCTGACTGCCATACCAGGACCTGCCCGGAAAAAACACTGACCTGTTTTCCGGAAAGGACGATCTTCTCCGGCTCATCATTTTCCGTGTCACAGAGGATCTCTGTCGAGTTCCAGGCGATCCAGCCGGGCAGGATAAAGCGATTTTTCCAGGCGCAAAACAGGGCAATAGCGGCGATAAAACACGCCGCTATGCCTGTTATAATCCAAATTCTGCGTTTCATTGTCCGCTCCAGTAGCTTTGCGTCCACCAGGGCTTTTCGACCTGACTGTTCCAGTTGTAGCTGCCGTCGGCCATCATCCATTCGCCGATCAGCTGCCGCCATTCAGTGTCGGTCAGCCGGGCGCTGACAGGCTGCTCAAACTGGTAGAAGTCAAACACCACGCCCGAGGCAAGGTGCAGTTCCCCATCAATGGGCACTACAACAAGGATCTCGGCCGGCTGGCCTGTAGCGATCTGCAGCACGGTACCGTTGGGGTCGGTCGCAACGTCCGTGATAAGGGAAGCGGGGATCTCCTTGGCGTCCAGCCAGTCGGATTCGGATTTATCCTTGACGGCCTCTGTCCAGAAGTGCTCCAGTGTGCCGCCATAGCAGCGGATCAGTTCATATTCTTCATCTGTCAGAAGCTCGTTTTGCAGTTCCTTCTGAGAAATGGTCAGAAGCTGCTGGGCAAGCTGCGCCAGACGGGAGAGGTTTTCCATATCCTCGCTGCCGATAAGACCATAACCGTTCAGGCCCTCAGCCGTCTGCTGCGCCAGCAGCATAAAGCGCCTGTACACTTCCGTCTCCGGCTCCACATAGCCACGGTCATCGACCTTTTCTTCCGGGCCGCCGCCCATTTCGGCCATCACCTGTTTGGCGTAGAGTACGGTGTCGTGCTTCAGCTCTGTAAAGCTGCCTGCGTAAGTCTCCAGATCCTTCTTCAGCCACTCCGTACTGTTCATGAAGGAGGGATAGCCTGTGCCTTTCGACTCCAGCAGCGGCTGGAGGGTATACAGCCAACTGGAATAGAGGCTTGTGGCCCAATAATCTTCCGGCGCGCTCTGCAGCTGCGTGCGAAGGGCAGCCATGTTTTCGCTGTAGCCGCTGTATGCGGTTGCACCCTGCTGTTCCAGAAGCTGCAGAGCCAGGTCTGAACCCAGCGCCGCCGGGACGTCCAGTACGTCAGGCAGCATCCGCCTTTCTCCGTTGCTGTTTTCCTCTACATTACTGTAGACCAGCTGCTGCATGACGGCGGCGTCAATGGTAAAACGCTGCCCCATGAAGCGAAAGCCTTTGACCTCTTCCTCAATATCCTCTGTTTCATCTGGGACGGGCACGGAATTGATGGCCGGCGGTGTCAGCTGCCCGATCAATTCGGTAAATTTCCCGTATGCGCTTTCGTTTTCTGTAAGTGTACCGACTTCCGGCAGGGAGCCGTATGCAGAGATAATTGCCGGCGCATATTCATAATAACCCAGGTCGTCGCTGGCACCCGCAAAGAATGACGTGACGGTATAGATCTTTTCCCAGGCGGAGAAGTCAGACTTCTCCATAGCCAGAGTCATCAGCAGGGCACTGCGGGTCAGGACTTCGGAGTTCTGGGCGAAATTGATTTGCCCATACCACATCATGGCGCGGAAGTAGGCCTCCAATACCTCGTCGCCCTCATAATAGCCCCGCGGTTTAAACTGGCTGTAGTCCACATAGTTCTCCGCCAGGTTTGAGTAATCGAGTCCGCCGGCAGCATAGATCGCGTCCAGCTCCGCGGCGGCAAGGTCTGCCGCATAGTCAGGTGCCGTGCGCTCCGGCGCCTGCAACATCGCAGCAACGGAGAAAAATGCCACGTTCCTGCGGGCGGCCTCCTCCCACTCCGTTCCAGCCAGCGCCTGATACTGCTCCGTACTGCTCTGCAGCATGGCCTCGCTCAAAGCAAGCAACTCAGAGGCCAAATAGTTCTTCTCCGTGCGATTCAGAAGCAGACTGAAATACAGATGGTAAGTATGCATCATGGAGTCCACGGTGACGAAGTTTGGTATCTGGAAATAACGGTTGTTTTCGTAAAGCTCAAAAAACTCGCTGTTATAACTCCTGGAAACCACAAACATATTTTTTGTAAGCAGCTGAATTTCTTCATCGGACAGATAGAACTGATCCCGATTTGTCACATTGGACAGACCCTGAGATACTTCATAGGGCGCTACGGAGGCCGCAATGTCCGTCTCCGTGGCATCGGAGGAAAAACTCAAAATCTGTGGCCTGGCCAGCGTCTCCAGCCCATCTGCAGGGGAAGCCTGACTGCCGCAGGCTGACAGCAGTACGATAGAACATAAAAGAACTGCCGCAACTGCGCGACGGACCCTGCGGTTTGTCGCTGTGGGCTTATGGGCTCGAACGGCAGCCTCGCCGTGTAAATGCTCTCTTTCGCCGGCCTGTTTGCCTGATTTTTTGCAGAACATGGTTTCTCCTCCTATACGCCGATTTGTTGTGGGGTGCTTTTCTGCCCGGTGTGATTTTTGACTTCAATGTGAAATCAGTATATCACATCTTTTCTGGAATGAATACTGGAATTTTCCAAAATTTTATCGACCTGTCATCGAACCGAGCCGCGCTGTTATCCGTCTAAGAGGATACCGCGCCGCAACAGTGAACGAGGCACGCCGTGAAGGATTCAAGCCCCCGACCTTACGGATGCGAACCGTATGCTCTCCCACCCGGGCCGGTTCTATGCCCCCGGATAAAATATAAAAGAAAGGAACGATGGACAAAAGCCTGCCGGAAACAAAGCAAGGGACTCACCGTGTGAGTTCCTTGCTTTGCTTTATGTTGTCCGATGACCGGATAAGGCAGTGAGGGCAACTCTGCTGCCGGGAAACTACCTTATGCTCATAAAAACAATTCCGTTTTTCTCACGCATGCGCTTCCTGGTGATGAGCAGAACTGCCGCGCCAGGAACAAGGATCGTGCCCACCACATAGAAGATGGTGGTACCCATGCCGCCGGTGTGGGGCAGCTCATAACCGCCGGTGTTATAAACCACGATGTAGATCTCCTCAGACGCATCACCCGTGACGGTCTGGGTCGTTGCGCCTGCGCCGTTCACCGCCAGTGTCCCGTTCGCCCAGGAAATCTGTACTGCCTCTGTCAGGAGGTCGTAGCCGTCGGGAGCCTTCGTTTCCACCAGATAGTAGGTATAGTTGGTGTTCAGACCGGTGATCTTGAGATAGCCCCTGCTGTCAACCTTCAGGGGAGTTGCGTTCGTTTCGTCCTTGTCCACAGTCGCTACACCGGTTTCCTCATCGTAATGGTAATACATTTTTATCTCTTCCCCGGAACTTCCTTCCTCATACGAAATCCGATACAGCTTGAACTCCGCGCCGGTCAGGATGTTGTAGGTGGAGTACCGGGTTTCCTCGCCCTCGCCCGTGCTGACCGTGAACCGGGTATTCCCTGTATTGTAGCCGGGCGAAGCAGCCGCTGCCGACGCATCTCTGGTGCCGTCCACCTTTACCAGCTGGATATCGGTGTTGGGGGTCTGGGCAGTGTTATAAACCCGGAAGCCCATCTGGACGGTGCCGGTGACATCCTCGTAGTAGGCCGCCGTAGTACCCTCGTTGTCCAGCTCCACCAGACGGGAGGCGTCGTCACCGGAAACGCTGACGGAGAAGCTGTTGCCCTCGTAGACGG
>CAZESU010000044.1:0-15877 GCA_964515275.1 uncultured Oscillospiraceae bacterium | reverse complement strand
CAAGCTGCGGCAGCAGATGCAAAAATCGACCTGATTTCTCAGGTCGATTTTTAATGGTTCTATAATAAATGTTGGGGGTAGCTCTGCCTTTCGGCTTCGCTACCCCCAACATTTATTATAGAACCTAAATTGCGAATTTAAGACCCGGCGAGGTTCCCACGCCGGGTCTGTTGGCCGAAAGATAAGCAGTCAGGCGACAGCAGTTGTGCTCCCGGAGCCGGAAGATACCGTGTATTCGCTGCCGGAGGAAAGCTCGGGCGCTGAAAACAGCACAGTATTAAATCCATATGCCGTGACCAGAGAAGCAAGTTCGCTTCCGCCGGAATTTTTTACGGACAAGTTTTCGTTGCTGGAGCCATTGAGGCTGCACGCAAGGAAAGGCTGTGCACTGTCGCTGCTGAAGTTCTTGATGCTCTTGGAGAGGCCGGAAGCCAACACCGTCCCGCCGTTAACAAGGAGAAGCGCCTTGGCATCGATGGGATCTGCGTAGGCGCTGATGGAAAGGCTGCCTCCGTTTATCATCACGGTGCCGACCTTTGGCTCAAACCCGGTGCCTTTTTCACCGGCCTTAAGCCCGTCGTTTCCGGCGACAATCGTGAAGCTGCCTCCGTCTATGGTGACTGCTGTGGCGGACTCGATGCCGTCGTCAACGGATTTTACCGCAAACTCGCCGCCGGAGATAAACAGGTCGGCGTTGGCAGAAATACCTTTGCCGTCGGAAGAATTCAGGTTAAAGCTTCCTCCGGAAATAGACAGGCCGGCGGAGCTTTTCAGAGCATGGTCGGTGGAGTTGACGACAATCGTGCCGCCGGATATTGCAAAGTCGGTGTTGGCCTTTATGCCCTTGGCGCTGATAACGGTCGGATCGCCGGTGGTATCAACCGCGATGCTGCCGCCGCTGATATTGAGAGAAGTCTCGGCGGAAATGCCGTCGCCTACGGCAGTGATGGCGATATCGCCGCCGCTTATCTCCACAAAGCCCTTTCCGGCCTTGTCGGCAACGGTGGATTTGATACCGTCGTTTTGAGCACTTACCGTGATAACGCCGCCGGTGACACTGACGGATTCAGAGCCGCGGATCCCGTTGTTAGCGGCAATAACGGAGATGCTGCCGCCGTTGATGTCCAGGTCGTCCTTGCAGGTGATGCCGTTGTTGATATAGCCCCTGACTTCAAGAGAACCCTCTCCCTCAATGTCAAGGTCATCCTCGGCGTAGATTGCAGCGCCGCTGGAGGCATCGTTTACCAGCGCCATATCTGCCTCTGTGCCCGAGGTGACTATATTGGTGCTGCCGGAGGCAAGGATGAGGTCAACATTCTTGGCCTGAGCCACATAGATGGCGGAGTCGGTAAGGCAGGTGATATCCACCCCGGCCAAAGTCAGGGTAACGTCGCCGGGATCTTCGCCGGTGTTGATGATGATGCGGCCGTCGTTCAAGGTACCGGTGACGGCGTATTCGCCGGGAGCGGAAATGGTGACGATGCTCCCCTCGATGGAGACACCGCCGCCGGCGTATTTGGCGCTGTCGCCGTTTAAAGTGATGGCTTCTTCAGAGCCGCCCGCGCCGGTGCTTCCGTCGTTGGAAGCGCCAATCACAACGTCGGAGCAGGCGCTGAGACAGGAGACTGTCATCGCAGCCAGAAGGATGTAGACAAGAATCTTTTTCATAGTTTTCTCCTTCCTCTTCAGATCGCGTCTTTGTCAGACTCTCTGCCGCAGATGATGTTCAAATTTCCGTTGCGGCAGCGGATATCGTCAATAAACTGTTTGCTGACATCGGTTGTTTTAAGATCAATACTATATGTAAGCTCGTAAAGCGTGCCCATGTTGGTGGTTTTTACCCTTATAAGTTCATGCCGCTTGGTGTATTTTTCAAAGATATCGTCAAAAAGGCCGTCGTAGTCCAGGTTTTCGGGAATTGTGATTTTAAGCTGACGCTGCGAAGCGGCAGCCTCGCCAAAACGGAAAAAGCTGAGCACCAGCAGAAAAACTGCCATAACAAGGAAAAATACGGCCGCTATTCCGATAAAGCCCATGCCGCAGGTGATGCCTATGGCAGTGGCCATGAAAATGCCGCAGATCTCTCTGGCAGTACCCGGTGCGCTGCGGAAGCGGATCAGGGAAAACGTGCCCGCAACGGCAAGACCTGCACCGATATTCCCGTTCACCATCATGATAACCAACGTTACGATGGGCGGAAGAACGGCAAGCGCCAAAACAAGGGAGCCGCTGTGATGGCTCCTGAAGGAGAATACCAGCGCGGTCAGGACGCCGAGGATAAGTGCAGCAAAAATGCATATCAGAAACGCCGACAAAGTCATGGCGGCAGGAATAACGCTATTGAACACAGAAAATCACTCCGTTAAAATATTTTTTCAGAAGGGCGGTTTTGTAACAGGTGCCGTATTTAGAAAAGCCGGTGGGGAAAAGCGCCAGATCACTGAGCATGTGAGCAAGCCATAAAGGAGCTGCACCCGGGATTTTTATTTCCATAAGCACCTGCCCCGGCGCGATAAGAGGCTCGCCGTGGCTTCCCGCAGTAAGATCCAGGTCTGTCTCCCGCCAGCGGATATTCTCGTCAAAGGTGATACGAAGCTCCGGGTTGTCCGTCGCCACATAGGCAGAGCGGTCACAGGCGATGAAAACCTTCGGCGTTGGCATGTTGACATGCATAAACCAATCAATCTCCCGCGTAATCTGGTTGTCCTCCGGGGCGGGAATCTTACCGGAGAGATAGTTGCAGGCATCCTTTGCACTCATATGGACGCGCCGTTTATATACGATGCCTTTGTATTTCTTTTTCAGTTCCACAAAAACCGTGCTGTCGGGCGAAGGTACATTATAACTCCTTACGCGGAGCTTTTCCTTGTATACCGGCTGCTCAATGGATTGCCGGATAAGGCGATAATCGTTGCTGTCGTAATAGAGGCTGCAAACCGTGCTTTGGAAATACGCATCGGGCTTGATATGCTCATCCAGCACCTGCCTCAGTGCCGTATATTGCTCACGGGACAGGAGATATTTTTTTTCATAACGCTTGAAAGTAAGCTTGGTATCGCCCATGCGGCAGCCTCCCTGCTTTAAAACGGGATTATTTCAACGGCCCGTGAGCTGCTGCCTGAATTTCACAGGAACAGGCTACTGACCGAAATACTCTTCGCGCTGCTGGTCGCTGAGATTCAGCGCGGCGCTGACGGTGTCTATGCTGTGCTGCCGGTAGTCAGAGGCAGTGATCGTCTCCCGAAGTTCTTCCGCGCAGGAATAAAAATGAGCAAGATCCGTTCCCCAGCGCTCGCTGTCCCTCACAATCTCCGACTCAATTTGTGCATAAAGACGGTCTATGGTGGCGACCACATTCTCATTTGAGAGGGGGCCGTTCAGCGCAGCAGCGAGCCTGCGCAGATAAAGGTCTTTGAACTGCTCGTTTTTATACAATGCGTTGAGCATCTTTGCATTCTGGTTGTATTCATAGTCGATATCCAACAGATTGCGGAAGTTATAGTAATTCTCTCCGAAAGATGCGTCAAGGTCAAAAAATATCGGTTTCCAGATGTTCCCGCTCTCGGGTGAGCGGTAAAAACGGTAATTCCCGTGCTTGATATCGGAGTTGCCTGTGTAGCCCTCCATGATTGCCCAGTCTATATATCCGGGAACATCCAGCACGGAGCAAATATACTCGTAATTCTCCTCTATGGACATGTCCTTTTCGAGGCAGAAGGAATATACTTCCTTGTAGAAATCCTCAAATTCGGCGGCAGGGCCAACGAATATACTGACGCTGTCTTTGCTGACGTTGTCGCGGGTGGCGCAAAACGATTCGTTTATCTTGTCCTTCAGCGCATAGATACCCCAATACTGAGCATTGATATAGACCACGCAGTATTTGCTGCGCTGCGTCGCAAGACAATCGGAGGTCTGGAGACACAGCTCCTGACAAAGCTCGTTTCTTATAATGGCATCATCGTAGTCCGTTCCCGCACGGAGAGTAAGATTATAAAACTCAGAGATTCCGCCGTCAAAAATGTCGTAGTTCAGGGACGATGAACCATATGCCCCGCGGAACTTGAAGCTCAGGTTCTTTTTAGGCAGGCCAAGACTGGATCTGCCCGCCAGCTTTATGCCGCAGTTGATGGTAAAAGACCCGTCTTCTTCGTAAAAAGATATATTTCCGGGCATTTCGATGCCCTTTTGCCCGGTGCGGTATACATGGTCAAACTCGGAAAGGTCGTCCACGGCTATACAGAGTACGGGCAGCTCATGGCCCTCATTGATGATATAGTTCAGCGTCAACGCAGAGCTGGGAAGCATCCCGTCCTCAACAGAGACAGCACGGATCACACTGGTGCTGCTTATAGAGATCGGGCCGGTGTAAGGCGTGCTTTCGACAGTGGGAAGGCTTCCGTCTGTGGTATAATATATGCTGCCGTTACCGGAGAGCTCTACGGTTACGGACGAGACCCCCTCATAGCAACCATCGGGTGAGAGCGCGGATGGGGCCGCCGAGACACGGCGGCAGCCGCCGAAGTTGTCTGTATTGGGAGAAGGATTGGCAAAGAAGAAAAATCCGTTCTGACCGTCCATGCGGCCGTAGCTGCACTCATATGGGATATCCCGGAGAGAGACCGCGTCCACTACCCGGCTACTGTCGGACAGAAACAGATGTTCTGAGGCGGAGTCAAGAGAAAAATCCGCGCAGGCGAAGCGGCTGCCGATATCTGCCCCGTCTTTGCTGCAAAGGATAACCGTACATGCGCCGGGCGCAAGATAATCGGCAGGCAACTGCCATGAGAGATAATCGTCATTGCTGTCGGAAAGATAATAGTCAGACAGGAGAACGTCCCCGGCGGAGATATTCTTTATCTCGACCCAGTCATAGTCTGCGAGCGTGTCGGAATAGGTTCCGAGAAAATTCGCGACCATTACTTCATTGATGACCAGTGGCCCTGCGGCAACAAGGGAACTCTGCCAGGCATCATAACCTGCGCCGCTGTTTTCATATCCGGGCGTAGGGTAGAGCGATTCGGAAAAAGTACCATCCGCAGTCAGAGCCAGGGAAACATCGGCTGAATTACAGGTACATGTAAGCTTGTCAACAGAATATCCCCTGCTGTTTGAAAGACACAAAGTCTCTCCCTGAGATAGGGAAAAATCAGCACACAGCGCCCCTTCAATGCCGTTTCCACCGGTGGCATATATCAGCAGCCGCTGACCGGCAGGCAGCACGACATCGGGAAATTCCCAGCCAAAGCTGTCCCCGTCGTCGGAAAGGTGCCAGCCGCTGAGATCAACATCGCGGTCAGATATATTTTCAAGCTCTATCCAGTCGGGAAAGGTGCCGTTTGCAGCCTGAAAAATGCTGCGGTTTTTTGTCATTACCTCGCTTATCCGAACGGCGTCCGCATCACGACTCACCTCATCGAGATAAGCCTTTTGCCCCTCCGGGCTGTTTTCATATCCGGGACTGGGTGCATCGCTTTGCGTCAGCCCACTGTCGGTACGAACGAGCGAAAAATCGCCGGAGATACCGCTCAGATTCACCTCGTCGGCGAGCTCTCCGTCGCTTTTGAGCAAGGAGAGGGTTCCGCTTGCCGGCAGATTAAAGCCGGCACCGTCGTCAAGCCAGAAAACGCAGTAGCCATCCGCAGGGATGACGGTTCCTTCCGCAAATATGTATTCCGTTCCGCTGTTGAGCCGCAGGCTCCAGCCGGATATATCCATGCCGCTGCCGGTAAGGTCATGCAGTTCTACCCATGGGCAGTTTTCACGAAGCGGAGAAAACACGGAACCGCTTTCGCTCATTAGCTCGCTTATGCTGACTTCCTGCTCCGGGGAGGAGGATGAGGATGAACAGGCGCAAAGCATTATGGCAAGTATAATTACCGGTATTGCCAGCAATTTTTTCCTGATGATTAACATTATGAGCCTCCGTTTGAGGATAAACTTACCATGATACTATTCAGCATATTATACACGAACATGTACACAAGTGTCAAACAATAAAATCCGGTCACTTCGTAGAAATGACCGGATTTCACATTATGTACTGATATTTGCCGACATCCGGCCTATTCGTATGCGCTGCCTGCAGGCAGGATCTGCTCAAGGATCCAAAGGTTGCGCTGCTCAAGCCATTCGCGAAGGAACGCAATGTTTCCCTCATAGGTGACTTCGGGAGCGCGCTCCAGCGCGCCATAAGTGTTGTATATTTCCCACCCGGCTTCGCGGTAGTTTGCCTGGAAGCATTCCTTTGCTCCGGCATAGATACTGTCTATCCTGTTAGTGCCCAGCTGATTATCCTGATACAGATTTGTGATCATGGGCTGCAGCTCCAGGTACCGGGCTTCAAACTCCCGGTTAAACCATTCGGTCTGAAACAGAGGAGCCCACCACAGACAGCGTGCGTACCAGCGTTCGGGCATGTCAATGGTGTAGTCTCCATCGTTATATACGTGGTAATGCAAGGCAGAATAGTTACCGCAGGACAGGTCAAAATCCCAGACAGGCCCGGCGTGGATCAACCCGTCTTTTATATAAAAGCGCGTAGAGCTGGTGGCCACGTCGATATTTTTGAAGTATTCATGTATGATATAAGTATCCACAAAAGAGGAAATATCAAAATATTTCTCTATTTCCTCCCTGCTGCCGCCGGAGAGAGCCGTCTCGGCCTGAAGGAAAAACTCGGCAAGCCTATCTGCCTGTTCTGCGGATATACAGTCTATCCCGTCAAGTCCCAGGCAGATGCCGTACAGAGGTGTGTACAGGAAAACGGGGCAGCTGTAATTTTCATACGGCTGAATTTCAAGTATAAATTCGTCTTCCGACGGGTGGATGTTTACCCGGGACTGACCGATTTCCACAGCTTGTGTCAACAGATAACAGCCCAGGTAATCCCCATTGAAATACACATCCGCATAGCAGCTTTCCGGGCTGTATGAAAGCCCGATATCTCCGGCAAAATCGAAAACGAGCTTGTTTCGCATCAGTGTTTTGTCGTAAGTATTGGCAAGAAGCACCCATTTGCGGGAGCTGCCCATGCCAAAAAGCTCCACGCTCTCAGACAGTTTGAGGTTGAAAGGCTTTTTTCTGGCGTAGGAAGTGGAGTTCCCGCGTATTTTAGCTGCGGCGAATTCATCATAGAGGATCTGCTCTCCGTTTTCGTCGCAGATGCTGATATATGCCTGCAGGTAGGCATCGGCTTTTTTCAAATTGTTCGGGCTGCAGCCGTTTGCCATCTCGATACAGACTACCGGCACAGAATGTGTCGGCTGCACAGATTCAAAATCCGAATCGGCACAGAAGGAAAAAGCGCAGGTCAGAACAAAGCACAGCGCAGCCGTGAGCAGGAATTTCTTCATGGATGCGTCACCTCTTCCCTTACATAGTCATAATAGGTGAAATAGAATGGTTTGTCAACTCGACCGAAGACCCGATTGCATAATATGTCGCAAATTGCTATAATCTAAAGAGTATGTTTACGGCTGAGGTGTAAAATGAAAAAAATTCTTATGATAGGCACGGGCGGAACCATTGCCTCGGAGATGACACCGAAGGGACTGACTCCGGAGCTTACTCCTGCCCAGCTTCTGCGTTATGTTCCCGCAATTGCGGATATCTGCCGGGTGGACTGCCTCTCCCTTTTCAGTATCGACAGCACCAATATCACGCCTGCTCACTGGTCTGCCGTTGCCAGCGCACTGAAAGATCATTATGATAAGTATGACGGCTTTGTTATCAGTCACGGTACAGACACGATGGCCTATACCGCCGCGGCGCTGTCATACATGGTGCAGGGGGCGAAAAAGCCCATCATGCTCACCGGGGCACAGAAGCCCATCAATTACGACTCCACCGATTCCAAATTGAATTTGACAGACGCCTTTGTCTGCGCCTGCTCGGAGGAGCTGCACGGGGTGAATATTGTGTTCAGCGGCAGGGTGATTGTGGGAACCAGAGCCAGAAAAACCTGTTCCAAGAGTTTCGCTGCTTTTTCCAGCATCAATTATCCCGATGTGGGCATCCTTCATGACCACCGGCTTTTGCGATATATCGAAGACTCATATAAGGAGCAACCGATATTTCATACGGGACTGAACCCTCGGGTGGGGCTGATAAAAATGATTCCGGGCACGGATTTTGAGCTTTTGGAATTCATGCTGGAGCGGAAAGATGCCCTTATCATTGAATGCTTTGGTGTAGGCGGCCTGCCCTCCTATAATGACGACAAGCTTTTCGACACGGTTCGCCGCTATACGGAAGAGGGAAAGTTTATTGTCGCCACCACCCAGGTGCAGAATGAGGGCTCAGACCTGTCGGTATACAGCGTAGGCCACCGGCTCAAGGATAACAAAAATGTGCTGGAGGCCTATGACATGACCACTGAGGCGGCTCTTGCAAAAATGATGTGGATATTAAATATAACGAAGGAATCGGATGAAGTGGGTGCGCTTTTCTATACGCCGGTAGCCCATGACATCCTTTATCGGGGATAAGAGATGGAAACTGTTGTAATCATCGGAGGAGGCGCCTCCGGAATGATGGCGGCGCTGACCGCCGCAGCGGATAAAAACAATAGAGTCATCCTGCTGGAGCGCCAGCAGCGGGTGGGCAGGAAGCTCCTTGCCACCGGCAACGGGCGCTGCAACCTGACCAATATGGGCGCTTCGGCGGAGAATTACCACGGGGAAAACGGAGAGTTTGTAAGACCTGCGCTGGAAAAGTTTCCGCCGAAGGCGACGCTGCGCTTTTTTAAAGACCTGGGTCTGCTCACTGTGACCGAGTACGGCGGCAGGGTCTATCCTCTGTCCAATTCGGCCAACAGCGTGGTGGACGTGCTGCGCTTTGCCCTGGAGCGATCCGGTGTGGAGCTTCGCACCTCCTGCCCTGCCCGTGAGATCAGCCGCCGGGACGGCGGCTACCGGGTATTGACGGACGAGGGGGAGCTGTTTGCCCATTGGCTCATTGTGGCCTGCGGCGGCGCTGCCGGGGCGAAGCTGGGCGGCGTCATGGACGGCTATGAGCTTTTAAAGCCGCTGGGACATAAGCGTACAAAGCTGTACCCGGCTCTTGTTCAGCTCATCACCGATCCGGAATACCCCAGAAGCCTGAAAGGCGTTCGGGCGGAGGTGGAGATGGGACTGTACCAGAGCGAGGAACTTATGTGCCGAAGCCGGGGGGAGCTTCAGTTCACCGATAACGGAGTCTCCGGCCCTGCCGCTTTTGACATTTCCAGATCCGCCGCCACGGAGGGCGAGGGGGCAGAGCTGCGGATAGACTTTCTGCGGGACTATGAGGCAGCTCAGGTTCTTGCGCTTCTGAAAAGCCGCCGGAACGGCTTTCCGAAGCTTATCTGCGGCGAGCTTTTCACCGGCATGCTCCATAACCGCCTCGGCAGGATGCTGGTAAAATACTGCGGGATAAACGGAGCCTCTCCCATTGAAAGTCTGAGTGACGGGCAGCTTGAGCGGGCATCCCGGGCCTGTAAGGCTTTCCGGCTGAAGCTCCGGGGAACAGAGGGCTTTGACAATGCCCAGGTCACGGCAGGGGGCATAAAGACCACCGGCTTCAACCCGGAGACCATGGAGAGCCGGTTTATGCCGGGACTTTTCGTGTGCGGTGAACTGCTGGATGTGGATGGCGACTGCGGAGGCTATAATCTGCAGTGGGCCTGGGCCAGCGGCCGACTTGCAGGGAGGCTTGGAAAATGATACTGGTACGCAATCTCAAACTGAACCCCATGGAACCGATAGAGAGACTGAAAAGCCTTGCGGCAAAGAAACTGAGACTGCCGGAGAGCGATATCACCGAGTTGAAGCTCACCAAGAGATCCCTTGACGCAAGAAAGAAAAACGATATCCACTATGTCTGTGCCGCCGCAGTGGCGGTGAAAGGAAATGAGGAAAAAATAATTACCCGGGCAAAAAGCGCGGACATATCAAAATACGAAGAAATCAAGTACATGATACCTCAGGTAGAGCCGCCGAAGCTCCGACCGATGGTGGTGGGCTTCGGCCCGGCGGGCATGTTTGCAGCCCTTGTGCTGGCAATGGCGGGCGCAAAGCCCGTTGTGATCGAGCGGGGGCAGGATGCCCTGAGCCGCAAAGCGGCGGTGGAGGCTCTGCGAGCCGGAGGAGAGCTGAACCCGGAGAGCAATGTCCAGTTCGGCGAAGGGGGAGCCGGTACCTTCTCTGACGGAAAACTGTATACCGGCACGCATGACCGGCGCATGGGCTGGATGCTGAGCCAGTTTGTTGCCCATGGTGCGCCGGAGAGCATCGTATACGATGCAAAACCCCATATCGGCACGGATATTCTCATCAATGTGGTGCAGAATATTCGCCGCAGCGTCATCTCCATGGGCGGCGAGGTGCGCTTTGAAAGCAGGCTTGAGCATCTGGTTATAAGAGACGGGACGCTTGCCGGGGCGGAGATAAAGGATAAAAAGGGGACGTATATCCTCCCCTGTGACAGACTGATTCTCGCCATCGGTCATTCTGCCAGAGACACGTTTGAAAATCTCCATGCCCAGGGCGTTCCCATGGAGCAAAAGCCCTTTTCCATGGGCGTTCGTATAGAGCACCGGCAGGCGGATATCGACTTTGCCCAGTATGGCAGCGCCAGAGGAAAACTTCCACCGGCAGACTATTCCTTGAATGTGCATTTGCCCGACGGAAAGAGCGCCTATACCTTCTGCATGTGCCCCGGCGGGGAGGTCTTTGCCGCCGCATCGGAAAAAGGGGGCGTCTGCACCAACGGCATGAGCTATTCTGCCCGGGACGGGGAAAACGCCAATTCTGCCCTGCTGGTCACGCTGCATACGGAAGATTTCCCGGATGAGGGCGTGCTCTCGGGCATGTACTGGCAGCGGGAGATCGAGCAGGCGGCCTATGCCTATGGCGGCGGGAACTATCTGGCACCCGCCCAGCTGGTTGGGGACTTTCTGGCCCGAAAGCCCAGCGAGGGTGTGGGTGAGGTAAGACCCAGTTATCGTCCCGGCGTGGTCTGGGGAGATATACGGCAGGTGCTGCCGGAGCGGATAACGGCAGTGCTGGAAGCGGCTCTGCCGGAACTTGGCAAAAAGCTCCGGGGCTTTGACAGCCCCGACGCCGTTATGACGGCGCCGGAAACCCGTTCCTCATCGCCCGTCCGCATACTGAGAGGGGAAACCCTGTCCTCAAAAATAGAAGGCCTTTATCCCTGCGGAGAGGGCGCAGGCTATGCCGGCGGCATTTCCTCCGCTGCCGTTGACGGTATGCGCTGTGCGGAAGCGGTTCTGGAGACATTGTAAAAGCCGGAGGCGATCGCCTCCGGCTTTTGCTATTTCACATATTTTTCAATGAAGCGGTCCAGTTTTGCTTCATACTCGGCGGGGGATACATACATGCTCTCCACGTGTCTTGCACCCTCCACATACAGATGATCCTTTTCCGAGGGACACAGCTCAAAAAGCTGAGGACAGGTTTTGAAAGGTACCGTCCGATCATCCATGCCGTGGACGAACAGAATGGGCGTGCGGGTACGGGAGAGATTAGGGCGCACATCCGTATCATCAATATTGTAGCCGGCCACCACCCGGTTGATGAGCCGCAAGGGTTTGACCATAAAGCTGAGTCTTGCGGAAAGCAGGTCTCCCGCATTGATGAAGCCGCTGTCGGACACGATGAATCTGACATTTTCCGGCACCTGATCGCTCATCTTCAGAACTGTGGCGCCGCCCATGGAAAAGCCGTGCAGCACGATCTGCACCTCCGCTCCAAAGCGGTCGATCAGATAATCCAGCCATTTCAGGCAGTCCGCACACTCAAAACAGTCAAAGCCGATGACGTGCCCGCCACTCTCGCCTGAGGCGGTGTTGTCGCAGCAGAAAAGATCGAAGCCCCGGCTGTGATAGTAGTCGAGAAACATTCCCGCGGCCTCCGCGTGTTCAGAGTGGTAGCCGTGGATGAGAAAGGCTATCCTTCCGGCAGGTTTTTCACCGCAGGGCAGAAAAAAGCCGCAAAGATTTTCTCCCCTGTCTGAGCGGATGGTGATCCTCTCCTGAGGCGCAGCGCACAGACGCTCTGCTGCGCTGTCTCTGTACAGGTAATAGTCGCGGATATGGTTTTTCTTTTCGGATAGGCGGTTGAATACAGCCGAGCCTTTTCTGAAAAAAACATAGCGGTACAGCTCTCCCGTAAATACCGCGGCGGCGGAAGCCGCCAATGCCAAGGTTCTTTTTTTCATTTTACAACACCGATAAAATCGCCGATTTTCTTTACCGCTCCTCCGCTGCATGGTAGAATTCAAGGAAAAAGTCATACATGGGCATAAGCTTTGCATAGGCATCCGTAAGGATCTGAGGCAGGCTTTGATCAAAAAGCGCTCCGCCGAAGTCTTTGCAGCACTCAAGCCCTATCCGCTTACGGTTATACCATTTGTTTATGATCTCGCCCCGATCACCCTTGGGGCGCTTGTACTCTTCGCCTTTGACCCGAAACTCTGTTTTCTCCGTGGCCGCGGCAAGGCGCTCAAAGCGGGCGGGGTTTGCATCCACGCAGCGGCGGAACACCTCCATCTGGGTGGGGCTTGCACCGTAAAAGCCCATACCGTAGCTGTAATCTGCAGCGCTTATTTCAAACCAGAACATAGGCCCGTCGGAAACGACATCTCCGCTCTTGATGGAAAACCACAGATGATCCTTGTAAGGGCCGCGCCCGAAGAGCCTGCGTGCGTCCCTGTATATGCGGGCCACGTGGACGCTGAAGTCCATACCGGGATAGCGCTGCCGCATAAGGGCAAGCGTATCCGCGGCCAGAGCTTTAAAAGGCTCATTGAGCTCCTTCTCAAAATTTTCCTTGTGGGAGAGAAACCAGGGACGCTCATTATGGAAGGAGAGTTCCCACAGAAAATCACTTGTCTGTTTTGAAAAGCCGTTGAACATATTGTGACCTGAACTTTCTATCTGTATTGTATCATATTTTAGCACAAAAATGCTGTCATATCAACTGGCCGAAACCTCCTGTCGCTCTGTACAAGCGGAAATTGCTGTGATATAATTAAAAAAGTAAGAGGTAATATGCCCTGATGAAACGGAGACACATGAAATGAAAATACTCATCGTTGGAGCGGGCAAGGTGGGCTACTCGGTAGCGGATATGCTCTCGGACGAGGGACATGACATTACCGTCATAGACCGGAACCCGGAGACCATCACCCACCTGTCAAACGATCTGGACGTTATATGTGTGGAAGGCAACGCCACCAATCCGGAGACTCTGCTTGAGGCAGGAGCGGCGGATGCTGATCTGCTCATGGCGGCGACAGAGCAGGACGAGGTAAATATGGTATGCGGCATTGCAGCCAGAAAACTGGGCACAAAGCATGTCATCGCCCGTATCCGCGACCCGGAGTATCTGAGCCAGACGGAGTTTCTGCGCGAGGTGCTGGGACTTTCTGTTATTATAAACCCGGAATATGAGTGTGCAAAGGAGATATCCCGTATACTCCGCTTCCCCGGCGCCGTCCGTGTGGTTGCCTTTTCCAAAGGAAGTGTAGAGATCGTAGAGCATCGTGTACCCGAAAACAGCCGTCTTGACGGAATGCAGCTCAAGAGACTGCCCAAGGAGTTCGGCGCCAAGGTACTGGTGGGTGTGGTGGAGCGCGGAGGCGACGCGCTGATACCCAACGGCGATTTTGTCCTCCGTGCGGGGGACAGGCTCAGTGTCTCCGGCGCATCCAGAGAGCTCAGAAAGTTTTTCGTTGCCCTGGGGATGTACCGCAGGCCCGTGAAAGACGTGATGATCATGGGCGGCGGCAGAATATCCGTCTATTTGACCAAACTCCTGCAGGAGAGCGGTATGAATGTTACCGTTATCGACAGGGACAGGGAACGCTGCGATGTGCTCTGCGATCTGATACCCAACGCCCACATCATCTGCGGAGATGCTACCCGAAGCGAGGTACTGCTGGAAGAGGGGATACGCGGAACGGACGCTTTTGTGGCCCTCACCGGCGATGACGGCGACAATATCATCACCTCTATGTACGCAAAGCACCATGCGGTGCCGAAGATTGTCACCAAGGTGAACAGGGAACATTTCACCGATATCCTGGAGAGTTCCGGCCTTGACAGCATTGTGACTCCCAAAGAGCTGGTAGCGCAGCAGATCACCAGATATGTCCGCGCTATGAACAACTCTATGGGCAGCAGTATGGAGACCCTTTACCGCCTTGCCGACGGCAAAGTGGAAGCACTTGAGTTTAAGGTGGGAGAGAACTCAGCCTGCGTGGGAGTTCCGCTTAAGGATCTGTGCCTCAAGCCCAATATCCTGATAAGCGCCGTTATCCGCGGCAGCAGGAGCATTATACCTGACGGCGAGACGGTTATCCGCCCTGGAGACCATGCCGTTATTGTTACTGCCGCCGGCAGACTCAAGGACCTTGATGCCATCGTAGAGGAAGACGAATGAATTACAGAATGATATGCCGCACACTGGGCTCCGTGCTCCTCTGCCTTGCGGTTCTGCTGCTTCTCCCGCTGATAGTGGGCCTGTGCTACGGAGAGAATGTGCTTGGCTTTACGGTGGCCATTGGGGTGGCCGCAGTGACAGGCTTTGCGCTGAAACAGGTAAAGCCCCGCACCACGGATATATATGCAAGAGAAGGCTTTGTGATCGTGGGTCTCGTGTGGGTAAGCCTGTCCCTGCTGGGAGCGCTGCCCTTTGTCATAAGCGGCGATATACCCAATTATATAGATGCGCTTTTTGAAACGGTTTCCGGCTTTACCACCACCGGCGCATCCATCCTGAACGATATTGAGGCCATGTCCCACGCCTGTCTTTTCTGGCGATCCTTCACCCACTGGATCGGAGGCATGGGCGTTCTGGTGTTCGCCATGGCGGTACTGCCCATGAGCGGCGAACACTCCATGCACATCATGCGGGCAGAGGTACCGGGCCCCACTGTGGGTAAACTGGTACCCAGAACCAAAAAAACTGCCACGATACTTTATCTCATGTACATGGCATTGACGGTTGTGGAGACGGTGCTCCTTATGTGCGGCGGAATGAGCTTTTTCGACGCTCTGCTCCATGCGTTTGCCACTGCGGGTACCGGCGGCTTTTCCACGAAAGCCGCAAGTGTGGGCGCTTTCAACAGCGTGTATGCGGAAATGGTGATTTCTGTTTTCATGCTGCTGTTCTCGGTCAACTTTAACCTTTACTATCTGTTGATTATCGGCAGAATCAGAGACGTGCTGAAAAATGAGGAGCTTCACTGGTTCCTGGGCATCGTATGTTTTGCCGTGCTTACCATTGCACTGAACATCTCCGGCATGTACGGCGGCTTTGGTACCGCCCTGCGCCACGCATTCTTTAATGTCTCCTCCATTATCAGCACCACAGGCTTCGGCACGGTGGACTTCAACCTGTGGCCCGAATATTCCAAATGGCTGTTGGTGCTGCTGATGCTGCTGGGCGCATGCGCGGGCAGTACGGGCGGCGGTATAAAAATTTCCCGCTTTATCATGCTGGTAAAATCCATTCGGGCAGAGATTCGGCAGATGATACGCCCTCGCAGCGTCACCCGTATACAGCTTGAGGGCAAGCGTGTGGAATCGGGAGCAGTCAAGGCGGTCAATACGTTCTTCGTATTGTACATCTTCATCCTGCTCGCCTGTACCCTGCTGATTTCTCTGGATGGCTACGACATGACCACGAATTTTACCGGCGCCCTCGCCTGCCTTTCCAACATAGGCCCCGGCATGGCTCTGGTAGGGCCGACGGGAAATTATGCGTTTTTCTCTTATTTTTCCAAGCTTGTCCTGTCTCTCGCCATGCTCATCGGCAGACTGGAAATTTATCCTGTCCTTTTGCTTTTCAGCCGGCGCACATGGAAGCGCTGA
>CAZESU010000043.1:0-16017 GCA_964515275.1 uncultured Oscillospiraceae bacterium | reverse complement strand
CTTTTTTGTTTGAGATATGATATAAGTTAGACATACTTTTTCCCTTGAATAATGGGCCGGGAAACAGTATAATAGATGCAGAATTGCAGCGGGATCACCGCTGCGCACATAAATTGAAAGGTGAGGTACGATCATGAAAAAAATCATTGCTGTTCTTATGACGGTCGCAATGCTTGTCAGCATGGCAGGAATTCTTGCCGGCTGCGGGGATAAGGCCTCGGAAGAAAGCGGAACAGATGCGCTGACCGTCGCCGTTGTCGTTGCCGGCAAGTTCGGTGACCGTTCCTTTTACGACTCCTCCAAGGAGGGTCTTGACCGCCTGGTGGCAGACCACGGCGTAAACCCCATAACCATCGAGTGCAACAATGAAAATCACGACATTCAGATGAAGAACGCCGCTGAGAAGGCCGACATCGTCGTCTGCGTGGGATGGGAGTTCTACAATGTGGAGACCATCGCCCTTGATTATCCCGATGTGAAGTGGATATGGATCGATAATGCCACCTCCGCTCCTGTGGATAACATTCTGAACATCACCTACGCCCAGAATGAGGGTTCCTTCCTGGCAGGCTACATTGCCGCCGCCATGTCCCAGTCCGGTGTGGTCGGTGCTGTCGGCGGTGAGGATGCCGACACCATCAACGACTTCATCGTGGGCTATGAGCAGGGCGTAAAGTACTATGCCGATGAAAACGGCAAAGAGATCTCGGTTGTTAAGAACTATTCCAACACCTACGACGACCCCGCAGTGGGCAAGGACTGTGCCATTGCACTGAACGATCAGGGGGCCGACGTTATCTTCCAGATTGCATCCGCCTGCGGCGACGGTGTATTTGAAGCCGCAAAGGAAAAGGGCTTCTACGCTATCGGCGTTGACAGCGACCAGAAGTTCATTGACCCTGAGGTCATCATCTGCTCCATGAAGAAAGAAGTGGGCGGCTCCATCTATGATGCCGTTTCCGCTCTCATCGGCGGCGACACCTCCCGCTGGGGCAGCACCTGGATCGCAGACATGTCCTCCGGCTATGTGGGCATCGGCTATGGTGAGGAGGGCTCTACGCAACAGATACCCGACGATGTAAAGGCTCAGGTTGAGGAGCTTGCGGCCAAGATCGTCTCCGGCGAGATCATCGTGGACAGCACTCGCTGAGACATAAGCAAAAACTTACGCAGTGGCGTGGCACTTTACAATGTCACGCCACTCATTACATTTGATCGCGAGGGATCACATTGCAGGAATTTGCAGTACAATTCAGGCATATAAGCATGGAATTTCCCGGCGTGCTCGCCAATGACGACGTCTCCCTTGACATCCGCAAGGGAGAGGTGTTCGCTCTGGTGGGTGAAAATGGTGCCGGCAAGACCACGCTTATGAACATACTCTACGGTATCAACGAGCCTACCGACGGTGAGGTCTGTATCCGCGGCAAAAAGGTGGAGCATTTCAGCCCGAAAAACGCCATCTCCATGGGTGTGGGCATGGTACACCAGCACTTCATGCTGGTACCCTCCTTCACTGTGGCTCAGAATATCGTCATGAGCAAGGAACCGCGGAAGCTGGGCTTTCTCTTTGACAACAAGGCCGCCGAGAAGAAAACCCGGGATCTTGTGAAGGAATACGGTCTCGTGGTGGATCCTTCCGCCGTGGTACAAGAGATCAGCGTGGGCCTGCAGCAGCGGGTAGAGATCCTCAAAACTCTTTACCGGGGCGCCAACATCCTGATTCTGGACGAACCCACCGCCGTTCTGACCCCCCAGGAGACGGATGAGCTTTTCGCTGTCATCCGCCGGGTGGTGAAGGAACTTGGCATGACGGTGATCATCATCACCCACAAGCTCTATGAGGTCATGGCTATATCCGACAGGGTCGGCGTTATGCGAAAGGGCCGGCTCATTGGTGTTGAAAACACCTGTGATGTAAACGAAAAGGTACTCGCTTCCATGATGGTTGGCCGCCCCGTGCTGTACGACCATCTGGAAAAAACCGGCACGCCCGGTGAAGAGCAGATAAGAGTGGAAGATCTCCATGTGCTGGATAACCGCGGGCTTCCCGCGGTGGATGGACTCTCCCTCTCTGTCCGGGCAGGAGAAGTGCTTGGCATCGCTGCCATCGAAGGCAACGGGCAGAGTGAGCTGCTGGAGGCCGTCACCGGTATGCGCCCGGCAGAGAGCGGAACGGTCTTGATCTGCGGACAGAGCGTGCTGGGAAAGGACCCGGGTGAGATACGAAAACTGGGTCTTGCCCATATCCCTGAGGACAGGCTTTCCACCGGCGTCAGCCGGGATGCCTCCGTTGCCGATAATCTTCTTGTGGGGCGTCACAAAGATAAGGAATTCAATCTGTTTGGCTTCCATCAGCGCACCTCCACCATTGAGCGCTATGCCTCTCAGGTCTACGAGAATTTTGACATCCGCGGAGCCGGTATCGACGTGAATGTGGGCTCCATGTCCGGCGGCAACATGCAGAAGGTGGTCGTGGCTCGGGAATTTTCCTTTGACACCCCCGTTCTGGTCATCGCCCAGCCCACCCGCGGCGTGGACGTGGGCGCGATAGAATTTATCCATTCCCGCATCATCGAAAAACGCAACGCCGGCTGCGCCATTTTGCTCTGCTCCGCCGATCTGGATGAGGTATTCCGCCTTTCCGACAGGATCATAACCATGTACGAGGGGCGTATAACTGGAGAATTCAAGGCGACAGAAATCAGCCGTGAAGAGATCGGCTATTATATGACCGGCGACCGTTCCAGGGAGGAGGCAGTAAATGAAAAATAGCACGCTGCTGAAAAAACGGAACCTCCGCTACCTTGTTTCCCTTGTTATCAGCATCGTTCTGGCCTTTGTGATCGGCGCGGGCATTCTTGCCCTCTCCGGCTTTGACCCGCTGGAGGCCTATGGTGCCATGCTCAGCGGCGCTTTTAACAGCGCAAGGCATGTGGGCGACTTTCTGGAATACGCCATGGTGCTGTGTATCTGCGGTCTGGCCTGCGTGCTGGGCGCAAGGGTCGGTATCTTCAATGTGGGCGGCGAGGGGCAGCTCCTGTTAGGAGCCATCTTCGCCTGTCAGGTGGGTATCTGGATGGACGGAATGAGCCCCTGGCTGGTAATCCCGGCAGCAGCACTGGTCTCCATGGTCGTAGGCGGGTTTTACGCTCTTATCCCCGGTGTTCTGAAAGTAAAGGTAAAGGTGAACGAGGTTATAACCACCATCATGCTCAACACCATCGCCGCCTATCTCTGTCAGTACCTTGCCAAGGGTCCCTGGAAAAATGCCAACAAAAACATGGTCGCCGCTACCGAGCAGCTGAACGCACAATACTGGTTCGGCAATGTTATCCCCCGCTCCAGCCTGACCACCGCCATCTTTGCCGCCGCAGTCATTGCCTTCATCGTATGGTATGTGATGCAAAAGACCTCCAAGGGCTTTGAAATGCGGCTCACCGGGCAAAACCCCCGGTTTGCCCGTTTCTCCGGCATAAAAACCGACCGGCTGGTTATTGTATGCATGGTGATCTCCGGGGCCATGTGCGGTCTGGTGGGTATGTTCCGGGTTTACGGCGCAGAGCATCTTTACCGGGACAGCGTCAGCCGGGACTACTATTTTGAAGCCCTGATGGTGGCGATGATTGCCCAGTATAAGCCGGTGACGGTGATCTTCCTGTCCCTGTTTTTTGCCATTTTGAAGATCGGCGCCCAGGGCATGGAGCTGATCGGCGTACCCTCTCAGATTTATCTGATCATTCAGACCGTCATCATTTTCTTTATGGCGGCGGAGAGCGGCATTTCCGCCTCCCTTCAGGCTTCCGCCCAAAAGCGGAAAGCAAAGCTTGCCGCCAGAGCCCGTCAGAAAGGAGGCGAACAGCATGGATGATCTTGGCAATCTTCTTGCAAGCGTTTTTTCCGCCGGGACCTTCAACGAGATGCTGCGCAGGGCCACTCCCGTGGCGCTGGCTGCCATCGGCGGTTCACTTACAGAGCACGCGGGCATTATGAACATCGGCATGGACGGTATGATCCTCATGGGCGCATTCTTCGGCGTTCTGGGCAGCGCCCTTACGGCCTCGGCCTGGGGCGGCATCGGCCTGGTGCTGGTGCTGGGCATACTGGTGGGCCTGTTCTTTGCCCTGTTTGTGGTGAAGTTTCGCTCGGACGAATTTATCATCGGCTGCGCGCTGAACACCTTCGCTTTGGGTCTCACCACCTACCTGTCCCGCTCCATTTTCGGTACCAGCGGCGCAAAGGGCTACCCCTCTCTGCCCACAGTGGATATCCCCTTCCTTGACAAGATCCCCTTTCTGGGCGAGGTATTGAACCACCATTCACTGTTTGTCTATATCACATGGATACTGGTTTTCCTGCTGTGGGTATTCATCTATAAGACTCCCTACGGCTTCTGGCTCCGGGCATCCGGCGAAAAACCGGATACCTTGCGCACCGCCGGCATTGATCCGGACAGGATGAAGTGGCTTGCCAGTATTCTGTGCGGCGTGCTCTGCGGTCTTGCGGGTGCACATTTGTCTCTGGGCTATCTGAACGGCACCTTTGCCGAAAACATGAGCAATTCCCGTGGCTACATAGCCTTTGCCTGTGTCATCTTCGGAGCGGCAAACCCTTCCAAGGCCTATATTGCGGCGCTGATGTTCGGCTTCTTTGACGCGATCGGGCTGAGACTTCAGGATTACGTCAGCTCCGATCTGACCGGCATTATTCCCTATGCCATCACCATCATCATGATGGTATATGTGGTCATCCGCGGTCAGCAGAAGAAAAAGCACGCTGCGAAGCGTCTCCCCATTCACAACACCTGAATAGGCGATACAAATTCCGCAACAGTCTGCAGGGAATGAGTTTTTCCAGCTCCGCCATGTTCGCGGGTCTTGCTGAGCTTATTGCCCGGGTACTTGTGGCCTTCGGCTTTGTGGGCCGCTATGCTTTTGATGCCGTTTGCTTTGCCAATCCGACGGCATGGCTTTTTGCTGACGTGATCCTGCTGTATCTCTATTTTACCAAGCTCCGGTATCTGAGCCGTATGCTGCCCCAGGAGGACAGCAACGCTGCATCGGTGACTCCTCTTCCCGCTTCTGCCCACTGAATTTCCGCAAAAAAGACGCTGAGAAAACTCAGCGCCTTTTTTATGAAAAATATACTTGGTCTTTCCCTTATGTTCAAGGGAAACGCATTCAATATCGAATACTCTATCCAGAACACCGCGGCTTATCAGTTCCTCCGGCGCTGCGGCGGCACAGATCCTTTCATTTTTGATGCGGCTTCTGCCGCATGAAAAAACGTAAAGCGGTTTATTCAACAGGCGTTATTATATCAAATTCCCAATTCCGGCACAATATATACGACAAAAATACACGAAAAATTCCCCCTGTCAGGCTTGTACACGGGAAGAAATTGTTATATAATTTTTTTAAGCGCTTCACTTGAAGCAGAAAAGGGGATGACAGGAATGCTGCCTGAAAAGAGCCTCGCATGGGGTCAGAGCAAAAGCTGCATCAGAGAGCTTGCGGCATACGGTACTGCCCGCAAAGCGCAAATAGGAAAAGAGAATGTTTTTGATTTCAGTATCGGCAACCCCAGTGTGTCGGCGCCCCCCTGCGTGGCGGAGGCGATGGCGGAAATGCTGAACATGGACAGCGTGGAGCTTCACGGTTATACCCCCGCACCCGGTATTATGAGTTTCCGCCGGGCCATTGCCGAGGATCTGAACCGCCGGTACGATGCCAACGTGTCGGCAGATATGATATATGTGACCTGCGGCGCGGCGGCAGGGCTTTCCGCCTGTACCCACGGACTGCTCCTCCCCGGAGAAGAGGCTGTGGCATTCGCACCCTTTTTCCCGGAATACACCGTATTTGCTGAGGGTGCCGGTGGAAGGCTGGTGTCTGTCCCTCCCACACCTCAGCTCCAGCCGGATCTGGATGCCCTTGAGGGTGTCATCAGTGAAAAGACCAAGCTCGTTATCATAAACTCCCCCAACAACCCCTCTGGCGTTATTCTGTCAGAGGAAAATCTGAAAAAGATCGGCGATATACTGAGAAGGGCAGAAGAAAAGTTCGGTCACGTTATCTACCTTGTCTCTGACGAGCCGTACAGGGAGCTTGTATATGACGGTGCAGAGGTTCCCTGTGCTTTACATTTTTACGACGATGCCATCATCTGCTATTCCTTCAGCAAATCCCTGTCCCTCCCGGGAGAGAGAGTCGGCTATCTGGCGGTCAGCAGCCGCATGGCAGAGAAGGAACTGGTATTTGCCGCTCTGTCCGGCGCTGCAAGAGCCTGCGGCTATGTGAACGCCCCCAGTATGATGCAGCGCGTCATTGAAAAATGTCTTGGTCAGACCTCGGATATCTCCGAGTATAAGAAGAGCAGAGACCTGCTCTACGGCGGTCTGACGGGGCTGGGTTTTGACTGCGTGAAGCCGGACGGTGCGTTTTATCTCTTTGTAAAGACGCCTGAACCTGATGCGAAGGTCTTCAGCGAGAGGGCGAAGAAATATGAGCTTCTGCTTGTACCCAGCGACGATTTCGGCGTACCCGGCTACGTGAGAATTGCCTACTGTGTCTCCCCCGATATGATTGAGCGTTCCATGCCGGCCTTCAAAAAGCTTGCGGAAGAATACGGTTTATGATAAAAAAGTGAAGCCTCCAAAGAGGCTTCACTCAAGGTGAAGACAAAATGTCTTCACATTGAAAACTTATTCAGAGGGATTCAAAAATCCCCCTGAATAAGCCATGATGAAACGTGAAGAGGGGGTTCCCATCTCCTCTTCACGATTTCCCCATGCAAGAATATTCATTGCCCATAACTTTGTCTACAGTCTGAAAGCCACCGGAGATTCCTTCGCCGGTGGCTTTTTATCGTTTGTGCGTGCGCGATTTCAGCCGTAATTCCGGAGCCCCTCCTCAAAGATGTCCCAGAATCGGGCCGGATCAATGTCCACTGCCACGTCCGCTGTGGGCGGCAGCTTGCGGTAGTTGAAGAAGTCGCAGTTGGTGCGTCCGTAGGACTGCTCGCTGCGGATGTCGATCTGGGCGTTCATGGGCTTGGTTATCACAAGCTCCGGGTCGATAAGGCTTGCAATGGTGACAGGGTCGTGGAGCGGCCCGCCGTTCCAGCCGAAAATCTCCTTCTGGGTTTTGCAGAAGTGGCCCATCAGCTGGACAAACAGGGCGGAGGCCCGGTTTCCCACCTTCTCCATGCGCGCCACAATCTCCGGGTAGCACTGGACTTTCCGGGTCACGTCCAGTCCGATCATGGTTATGGAGCGCCCGGAGGTAAAGCAGATGTGAGCAGCCTCGGGGTCGGCAAAGATGTTGAACTCTGCGGCGGGAGTGACATTTCCGTTGGTATAGGAGCCGCCCATCAGTACAATGCGCTTTATTTTTTCTGCAATTTTCGGCTCCATACGCATTGCCATCGCCAGGTTTGTCGTGGGCCCGGTGGTGACCATGGTGATGTCCCCGTCCGAATTCAGCAGACGGTGTATGATATAATTGACTGCATGTTCCGGCTCGGCCTGTCTCTCAAGAGGCGGGAATACCGGGCCATCCAGACCGGACTTGCCGTGAATATCACCGGCAATGATCTTTTCCCTGACGAGAGGCCTGCCGCAGCCGCCATATACCGGTATATCCACGCCCAGCCACTGCACCACGTTCAGGGCGTTGCGCAGCGTTTTTTCAAGAGTCTGGTTTCCGGCAACCACAGTGATGCCAAGAAGCTCAATTCGGGGGCTTTTTGCCGCCAGCATGATAGCTGCCGCGTCGTCATGCCCCGGATCACAGTCCAGAATGATCTTTGTTTTTTCCATAGCTTCCTGCTTTCCAATCGTCATTCACAGATCAAAATTTTTCTCGTAAGCGGCGATAACGGCGTTCATCACACCTGCCCGAAAACCCGCTTCCTCCAGGGCACGGACACCCTGAATGGTGGTGCCGCCGGGGGAGCAGACGGCATCTTTCAGTTCGCCGGGATGCTTACCGCTTTCAAGGATGAGCCTTGCAGAGCCTGCCGCCATCTGGGCCGCAAACTCCAGCGCCTGCTTTCTGGGGAGCCCGCAGGCCACGCCGCCGTCGGCGAGAGCTTCGATAAACAGATCCACAAACGCGGGGCCGCAGCCGGAAACGGCAGAGCCGGCGTCAATAAGCTTTTCTGCCAGCGGAGAGAAGCGCCCTGCCGCTGCCATCGCCTGGAGGAAATTCTGTTCCTCCTCGGCGGTCACGTTCTCCTCACAGGAATACAGGATCATACCCTCGCCTATGGAGACAGGGGTGTTGGGCATGATGCGGATAACAGGGTAAGCCCCTCCCGCAAGCTCCTGTATCCTCTCAATGGAGGTTCCGGCAGCCATGCTGACAAGGACAAAGCGGTCTTTTCTTGCGGCGAGCGTGTCCCTTATATCCGCAAACAGCTCCTCCAGCATCTGAGGCTTTACGCCGATAAAGATATAGTCTGCCTGCGCTGCTGCGCCTTTGCTGTCAGTCAGTTCCCCGCCTATGTGTTCCATAAGCAATTTCGCTTTTTCCGGATGCCGGTTTGCCAGCAGCAGACGGTTATTTTTATTTTTTGATGCGGCCTGGGCCAGAGCACCGCCCATATTGCCCGTGCCGAGGAATCCAAGGATTGGCATATCGTTTACCTCTTTTTAAAGCCCGGAGCCGGTTATGCTCCGATCAGAGCCAGCGCCGCCCTTGCGGCCTGCGCTGCGTCGTCCGTGTAAGCGTCTGCGCCGATATCATCGCAGAAGCTCTGGGTTATGGGCGCACCGCCCACCAGAATTTTTACTTTATCCCGTATACCCTCGCTTTCGGCAAGGGAAACTACCTGCCGCATTTCGCTCATGCAGGTGGTAAGCAGGGAGGAGCAGGCGATGATCTGGCAATTCTGCTCCTTTGCGGTTTTGACAAAGGCCTCCGGGGAGACGTCCACGCCCAAATCTATCACGTCCAGCCCGCTGCCCTCCATCATGATTTTAACCAGGTTTTTGCCGATGTCGTGCAGATCGCCCCGAACAGTGCCCAGACAGACACGCCCGGCAGGGGCCTTCGCCTCGCCCACAAGAAGCGGCTTCAGAAGCTCGGTGGCTGCATTCATGCAGCGGGCGGCCATCAGCATCTCGGGAACGAAGACCCGGCCTGCGCTGAAGTCGTCACCCAGTTTGGTCATACCGCGAACCAGCCCGCCGGACAGAATGGCCTGAGCGGAAATACCGCTGTCCAGCGCCTCCTGACAGAGCTGAAGCAGTTTTTTCTTTTGCCCTTTGCACAGCGCAGCAGACAACCTGTCCATAAGCTGGGAAGGCTCCTCCGCCGTTTCCGCCGGGGCAGCAGGGGCATTGATGGCAGCACTGCGGCGGCGGGGAACAGGCGAGGTCTGTACAGGGGGCAGATGGAGGAGACGGTTATATGCCTCAATCTCGCTGTTTATTACAGGGTCAACGTGGGGAAATACCGTGCCGGAGATACCGTAGGTGATGCAGGGAATAAAGTGCCCGCCGGGGCAGCAGGTCTCCAGCGTGTTCTTCACATAGGTGCGGATTTCCTCCTCGGTGGAATCGGGCCGGTCAATGGCGGCTCCGATACCGCCCATCAGCACCATCCGACCCTTCAGCTGCTCCTGAAGGGCAGGGATATTGTTTTCCGGCAGGACGCCCTGCCACACCTGTATGCCGATCTCCACCATATCCTCTACAATGGGAACAAGGTAGGAGTCCGCGTGGTGGATGGCAATAACGCCTCTTGAACGTATGTAGCCGTAAAAACGGCGGTAGGGTTCCTTGAAAAATTCCCGCCACATCTCCGGGCTCATAAACAAAGATTCCTTTGCGCCCCAGTCATCGTGGGAAAATATGGCGTCCGGATGCAGCTTGTCGATAAGCATCTTCACATAGTTTATGCGGTATTCGGTTATATAGTCGATGAGCTCGTGCATCTCCTGAGGATGCTCGTAAAGATTTGTAAGTGTGTCCTCAAAGCCCATAAGGAAGTGGCACTGCTCGAAAATGCCGGTGCCCATGAAGCCCGCAGTCAGCTTTTCATCGCCTGCCGCAGCTTTGCTGTTGGCAAGGCACAGCTCCCAGCCCTCGGTGCAGTTGGCCTCCAGATCCGGCGCGTGGACATATTCCCGCCAGTGCGTGATATCCGGGCAAACCTTGTTTTCCGGCGTGATATGAGGCGTGGCACCCGGCGCATTTTCGGGGAACATGATGGTAGTACCCCAGCGGTCAACGCTGGTGGTGCCGGGCTTGCGGTTTCCCCGCAGATAGGCGTTTATCGGGTCGGGCAGCATCATTGCCAGAGCCTCGTACTGTACAAGCTGGCGCTCGGGCCGACCGTCGCTTTTCAGAAGCTCCAGAAAGATCTCTTTCGGTGTTGCCATGGTTTTACCTTCCTTTATATTTAGTCTGTCAGAATACAGGCCGTAAATGTTATGGTTTTCTCCCCGTAATAGTATTGCAGGCCGGATTTGAGGCACGCATCACTGACCAGCAGTCCATAGGCCTCCATGGAGGACATCATCTTTCCGGGAAAGCGGCAGGGCCTGTCCGGATAAGTGCACTTCCGGCAGAGAGAGCAGGTACCGGAGGACAGAGACAGACAACCGGGATAGAGCAGCTTTGCCTGCCTTGCCAGGTTCAGAAAAGCCTTTTTATGCCTGGCCTCGATGCGTTTTATGGCTTCCAGGTCAAAGGCATCCTCCAAATCTCCTGTAGTCTGCACGATCACGCCACGGCGGTATTCGCTGATGCGGTGTTTTGCGTGCTCTATACTGCCGCAGGCGGGAGGGCAGCTCCAGCTTTTGCCGTAGCTTCGGCACTTGTCGGCAGAGCACATATCCCGCACCTGAGACAGGGGCACAAGATCACTTGCATTCAGCTCTGCTGCATGGGAGAAGCCTTCTTGCAGGGCAAGAGTGAGCAAAGTATCCACTGATAAGGCTCCTTTCGGGAAAATCGGCTTGACAAAGATGGGAGAGTAATATAATACTATAAAGTATTAAAATAATTATAGGAAAAGGAAAAGACGATGTCAAGGGTTTTGGTGGAACATAGAGGCGGGTACATTTTTCTGGAAGCTGTTCCCGGCGAGAGTCTGCTGGACGTGCTCCGTCGGGGCGGCTGCAAGGTCACTGCGCCCTGCGGTGGCAACGGAACGTGCGGAAAGTGTCATGTCAGGCTGCTGGAAGGCGGGAAAGAGCGGACGGTTTTGGCCTGCCGTACCCCGGCGCAAGACTGCCATGTGCTGCTCGATGAGGATAAAGGCGGGCTTATCTGCGCAGATACCGGTATGCATGCCGACGTATCCGGCGGCAGAGAGGGACTGGGAGCTGCCGTGGACATAGGTACGACCACTGTGGCGGTCAAGCTCTTTGATTTAAGCGACGGAAGGTCACTTGGCACGAAGAGTGCATGGAATACCCAGACTCCATACGGAGCAGACGTTATTACCCGCTGCCAGTATATCATGGAGCATGAGGACGGCCTGTCCCTGCTGTCCGGCCTTATACGGGAGCAGGTTTTCAATATGGTAGATGAGCTTCGGGGCGAAAGGAACGTAAAGGAACTTTTTGTTGCCGGGAACACCGTCATGCAGCATATTTTTGCGGGGCTTTCACCTGTGAGTTTAGCCGTTGCGCCCTTTACAGCCTTGAGCCTGTTTGACGGCGGTGTTCCTCTCCGGGAGCGGGATATGGAGCTTTTTTATTCGCCCTGTGTCGCCGCTTATGTGGGCGGTGATATTACCGCCGGGCTTTTATCTACGGGGCTGTATGAGAAAGAAGGCCGATTCCTGTTTCTGGACGTGGGCACCAACGGCGAGATGGCTCTTGGCGGCAAGGACGGGTTCCTTTGCTGTGCAGTGGCCTCCGGGCCGGCCTTCGAGGGGGCAGGCATAAGCTGCGGCATGGCGAGCCTGGAGGGCGCGGTAAGCCGGGTGAAATGGAAAAATAACAGCCTTTCACTTCAGGTTATAGGCGGCGGGACACCCAGGGGGATATGCGGCTCCGGGCTGCTGGAGTTGCTGGCTTTGCTGCTGGAAAAGGGCATTGTGGACGAGAGCGGCTGGCTGCTGCCTCCAGAGGAAGCGCCGGAGAGCTTCGGGCAATGGCTTGATGAGGACGAAAACGGCAACGGCATCTTTTATCTGACAGAGGACCGCTCCGTATATTTTTCCGCCGCGGATGTTCGGCAGCTACAGCTTGCAAAAGCGGCCGTGGCGGCGGGCATATGCGTACTGACAGAGGCCGCGGGAATTCGGATAGAAGATGTGGACCGCCTGTATCTGGCGGGGGGCTTTGGGGCCCATCTTGACCCGCAGAGTGCCACTGTGATCGGCATGCTGCCGGATTGCTTGAGGGATAAGACTGTCTGTGTGGGCAACAGTTCCCTTGCGGGAGCGGCGCTGGCACTGCTGGACAGAGAAAAAAGAGAAGAATTACTGAAAATAAAGGGAAAATGCCGATATCTTGAGCTTTCTGGAAACAGAGCCTTTAACCGGCTGTACCCGGAACACATGATGTTTGGCGAGGAGGACGAAGCATGGAACTGAGATTTCCACTGATTCTGGACGGTGCCACCGGCACACAGCTCCAGAAGAGAGGCTATACCGGCGGCAAATGTGCCGAGGAATGGATACTTGAGCACCCGGAGGTCATCCTCCAGGTGCAGCGGGGGTATGTGGAAAAGGGAAGCCGCATCCTGTATACGCCGACTTTTGGTGCAAACCGGGTAAAGCTGGAAAGCCACGGACTTTTCGGCAAGGTACGGGAATATAATCGGAAGCTTGCCGCTCTTTCAAAACAGGCGGCGGGAGATCGGGCGTGGGTAGCCGGAGATATTGCGCCCACGGGGCTGTTTCTCTATCCTCTGGGCGAGACGACCTTTGAAGAGCTGGTGGATGTTTACACCGAGCAGGCCGCAGCGCTTGAAGAGGCGGGCGTAGACCTTTTCGTCATCGAGACCATGATGACCGTGGCGGAAGCCCGGGCAGCGCTGCTGGCGGTAAAGAGTGTCAGTAAAAAACCGGTATTTGTCACCTTTACCTGCGATGAAAAGGGGCGTACTTTAAGCGGAACGGATGTGACCGCGGCTCTTGTCATTATACAGGGTATGGGAGCGGATGCTTTTGGCCTCAACTGTTCCACCGGCCCGGAGGAGATGCTCCGGCAGATCAGGCGGCTGAGAGAATATGCCCGTGTTCCCCTGATCGCAAAGCCCAATGCGGGGATCCCTCAGGTAATAAACGGCGAGACTGTGTATAACTGCCCGCCGGCGACCTTTGCAGCCTATGCAAAAGAGCTGGCGGAGGCTGGCGTGTGTATCTTCGGCGGCTGCTGCGGCACCGAGGAGGCTCATATCGAAGCTCTTGCAGAGGCTGTGAAGGGGCTGAAACCAGCATCTCCCGCCCCACAGCACACAGAGCTTCTCCCCTGTGCCACCGAGGAGCGTGTCTTTATGCTGGAGCCATCGGCCCCCTGCGGCGAAGCGATCTCCTGCGACGGAGACTTGGAAGACAGGCTCTGCGATGCATTGGAGGAGGAGACGGAAATGCTGACCTTGTCCATTGATAAGGCCGAGCAGCTGGATGATCTCTCTGATTGCCGCTGCATGATAACGAAACCCCTCTGCATCCGCTGCGAAGACGCGGAGCTGCTGGAACGGGCACTGCGCATTTATCAGGGCAGGGCAATTTATGATGGCAGCCTCCCGGATGAAAAGCTGTTTCCCCTCACCGAAAAATATGGTTTGGTAATATAAGTAATATAAAAAGTGAAACCTCCAAAGAGGCTTCACTCAGACCGTAGACAAAGTTATCGGCAATGAATATTCTTGCATGGGGAGATTGTGAAGAGGGGATGGGAGTCCCCTCTTCACGTTCAATCTTGCCTGATTCAGGGGGATTTTTGAATCCCTCTGAATAAGTTTTCAAGGTGAAGACAAAAGGTCTTCACCTTGAAAGCCACCGGCGAATGAATCGCCGGTGGCTTTTTGCCTGTATTTACTGGAGGCTATCATTTACCCACGCTATAAAGTTTTCGGTTGAATTTCCGGTTCGCTCTGCCATGGTATGCGCCATGCCCCAGACAGTTGCAAAATCCACCTGTGCTCCATAGCTCTCCAGCGCCAATGCAAGGTCAACCTCCGTGCACAGGGCGGTGTCTCCCTGATTGATGCCTGTACGGATACGCCAGTACCGGGCCACATTTGCAGTCTGATAGCCCTCGTAGTAATCCGTCAGATAGTACATGGGATTATACATGTTCAGGCGGACATCCACCGTATTGCCCAGAGCGTCGGTTCTCTGCAAATCCTCTGCATAGGCCTGCTCATACTCTGTACCAACCAGCAGTTCTGCCATAACAGCATCAAAATGGGCACCGCTGCCGTCTCCATATCCAAACAGAATATTTTCGCCCTGTGTAGCGGCCAGATCGTCAAAAGCGCCCACATTCTTGCTGGCTGTCTTACAATGAGCCACAAAGTCTGCAATGCTGGTGATTGTCGCCGTATTGGTGGTGCTGTCATAGGATATCCACTCTCCGTCGGCATTCAGACTGTCAATATACTCCCGCGCGGTCTCATAGGTGCCGCCTGCGATCTGAACCGATTCCCCCGTACGGTTAATTCCGTCGTTCTGGAACTCACCGTTTTCATCAAGGAAGCCGCCTTGGGGAAGCTCTCCATCGATATCCCCCAACAGGTCGTTTTCCCCATCGGGAATGCCGACTAAGCCGCCTTTTCCGGCGAAGTCTCCCAGATCACCCTTGCCGCCGAAATCTCCCATACCGCCGCGTCCGCCGAAGTCCCCGCGGTCACCAAACCCGCCTAAACCGCCCGCAGAATCGGAACCGGAAATCGTATAGGGGAAGGTTGTATCAGCAAGGAAATTGTTCAGAGAGGTCTCTATAACGCCCTTTATATACTCATAATAGCTTCCGGCCTGATAAATACCCTCTTCGGACTCTGTCAGGACGAGCACATTTCCCTCCGAGTCGGTCAGGCCCAGCTCATTAATGTACTTTGCAAAGGCCTCCGCCATATTGTCAGACAGGGCCTGCATCTCTTCATCCAGATCGGTGCGGGTGCTGCCCATGTTCCACTCGTAGGCCTCGTCGGTATAGTCCAGATTGGTAATGGGGCACCAGCACATGGAGCCTGCAACGGCATCGCTGAACTCCTGCACAGCGCCGATTGCCTCCAGATAGGGCGTGTAGAGCTCGCTGTCGCCGGTGGCTCCCACCAGCGCGCTCTGCGCTCCTCCGCCGCTCATGCCGAAGGTAAAAATACGCTCCGTGCTTCCGGGGATAGCGTCCTCGCAATAGCGGATATAGCGAATAGCCGCTTTCAGATCCGTCACGCCCGCAGGAGCGCCTGCGTCTCTGCCCCGGCAGCCGGCATTCACATAGACAAATCCTGCGTCAGTATAGCTTGCAGCACTGCTGACATAATCCTTCGGAGCCGCCATAGCAGCATAACCCGGTGTGTCAACCGGAATGACAATGGGCGCATCCAAAGCCGTATAGCCGCCCACGGTTCCTGAGGCGTTTACCTCACAGGTATAGGTCCCGTCGCCGTTATCCACTGCGTTCATATATGCCCCTGGCACAAAGATGCCCAGCGTCTCATATTGAAGGGCCACCGGATCCGCGCAATACGGAATCTGCACCTGCCAATAGACATCATCCTCTGCATTATAGTTCCAGCGCATATTGTCAATCACCCCAAAATCTCTTTCTACAGACTCCGCCGGTGCTTCTACTTCCGGCGTTTCCTGCGATTCCGTCGGTGTCTCTGTCTCTGCACAACCGCTTAATAATACCGCTACAGCAAGTATAGCTGCAAAAAGTCGTTTCAGCTCTCTCATAAGATAGCCGCTCCTTTCCTTGCGTATACATAGTAAAAATAAAACGCGAAACTTAAATTTGAAAACCACGATTTCATAAGCGGTTACTGCCCCTCATAGAGTTTTAATAAAATCCTCCAAAACGCTTGAAAATAAAGGATTTATCGCA
>CAZESU010000042.1:0-16114 GCA_964515275.1 uncultured Oscillospiraceae bacterium | reverse complement strand
AAAGGCGACCGTTTGTCTGCACTCTTTCATTCCTATTTGTGCGGACGCAAAGCGGTTGAATAGGTGATTGATATGAAAATATTCATAACCGGCGGCGCCGGATTCATCGGCAGCAACTTCATCTTCTATATGCGCAGGACACACCCGGACTATGACATAGTATGTCTGGATAAACTTACCTATGCAGGCAATCTTGAAACCCTGACTCCTGTTATGAACGACCCCAAATTCAAGTTTGTCCGCATTGACATTGCCGACCGGAAGGCCGTTTACGACCTGTTTGAGGCAGAAAAGCCCGATGTGGTGGTGAACTTTGCGGCGGAGAGCCATGTGGACCGATCCATTGAAAACCCCGCAGTCTTTCTCGAGACCAACGTAATGGGCACGCAGGTGCTGCTGGATGCCTGCCGCATTTTCGGTGTCAGTCGTTTTCATCAGGTATCCACAGACGAGGTGTACGGCGATCTGCCTCTTGACAGACCCGACCTGTTCTTTACCGAGCAAACCCCGATACATGCCTCCAGCCCTTACTCCGCATCAAAAGCCGCAGCCGACCTGTTGTGCAGCGCGTACCACCGTACCTACGGCATGCCTATAACCATAAGCCGCTGCTCCAATAACTATGGGCCTTATCAGTTCCCCGAGAAGCTTATCCCCCTTATGATTGTGAACTGCACTGCGGACAAGGCGCTGCCTGTTTACGGTCAGGGGCTGAATGTGCGTGACTGGCTGTATGTAGAGGATCACTGCTCCGCCATCGACCTGATCCTTCAGAGCGGCAAGGAGGGGCTTGTGTACAATATCGGCGGACATAATGAGATGCGCAATATTGATATCGTAAAGCTGATTGTCCACGCTCTCGGCAAGAGCGAGGAACTGATCACCTATGTGACCGACAGAAAAGGCCATGATATGCGCTATGCCATTGACCCCAGCTTTATCCACAGTGAACTGGGCTGGCTGCCGGAGACCAAATTTGAAAACGGCATTGTCAAGACCATCCAGTGGTATATGGACAACAAGCCCTGGTGGGAAGATATTATCAACGGCAAATATAAGAACTATTACGAAAGAATGTACGGCAACAGATGAAGGTGTTGTGCGCAAGGCTCGGCACGCTGGTGAGGAAAACACTGCGTTCGCTCCAAAACAACGGCGTAATGCCCACGCTGAAAAAAATATTCAGGCGTGTCTCTGGGAAAAACTGGATCCCGGAGGACGAAGACGGTCTTTTTGCGGTAAGGGATTATTCCGACACGGAAGACCGACTTTGGCATGCGCCGGGTTCTGCTGTACGACAACCCTATGACGGCATGGTCTCCGTGGTGATCCCTACATATAACGGAGAGGATGAACTGCCGCCGCTGCTGGAGCTGCTCAAAAGACAGCGGGAGATCGGCAAAATTGAGCTTATCATCGTGGACTCGGGTAGCTCTGATGAGACCCGGGCGATTGCGGAGAGAATGGGGGAAAAGCTCGTCTGCATCACCCAGGAGGAGTTTTCCCATTCCTATTCCCGCAAGCTTGGGGCGAAACAGGCAGAAGGGGAATATCTGCTGTTCATGACCCAGGACGCTATGCCGGATGGGGAGGACTGGCTGATCCGTCTGATGCAGCCTGCACTGAGAGACGGAGCTGCGGCGGTAAGCTGCTATGAGCGGCCCCGTCCGGATGCGGATCTTTTCAGCCGCATCGCCGCTTGGGTATGGATCCGGGTGATGAGCGGGAGCACAGACCGGCTTACAGAGCTGCCGGAAGACATGGCGTATGATTCTCTTCGCCGGTGCGCCCAGCTCAGCGACAATGCCTGCCTGGTCAGGCGGGATGTATATGAGAAGCTCGGGGGACACAGGGGAGCCTATGCGGAGGATCTTGATCTGGGCATCCGGCTGCTGAAGGCGGGATACCGGCTCGGCATTCTCAGCTCTGTAGCGGTGCTCCATTCCCACAGTCGCAACCCCCTGTATTATTTCAAGCGTGCAATGGTCGACGCTATCAGCATCTCCGGCATGTTTGAAGACTTCCGCATGGATTCTATCGACCTTTACAGCGCAGTCAGTCGGATAGCGCTGGCCGCCTGTGCCAATCTCCTGTTCCTTAATGCGCTTTCCGACACGAAGGAAGCGGAGACACCCCAGGAGCTCTGCCGCAGAACAAGGGAAATCTACAACCGAAATATAACAATGCTTCGCCGCAAGAATGCGTCAGAGATCGAGAACTTTCTGCAGACCCATCGGGCGGCGCTTGACCCCTCTGTACAGGAACTGATAGAAGAACTCTGGCAGCTGGGAAAGAGCGGCTATCATTTTGAACCGGTACTGGCAATTTCTCAGGCCAGATATATCATGCATAACCTTTGTCCCTATCTCTCTGCGGAGGGACTTGCGGCTGAGGAAAGGATAAAAGCGGAGATGCCGCTGATGCTTTGGCAGTATTTTGGGCAGAGCGCCGGATATACGGCCTCGGCATGCTTTCTGAACGCCCCGGATACAGAGGGGAAAATGGAGAGGTTTATAAAAAAATACCAAGCAGGTGTATAATAATGAAAATTGTGGTTACCGGTGCTACCGGTCAGTTAGGACATGATGTCTGTGAAGAACTGAACAGGCGCGGTATCGAGAATATCGGACTTGGATCAAAAGATTGTGATATAACCCGTGCGGAGGCGGTGGACGGGCTGTTTGAAAGAGAAAAGCCGGATGCCGTGATACATTGCGCTGCCTATACCAAGGTGGACGATGCTGAAGAGGACAGGGAACGCTGCTGGAACATCAATGTGGACGGCACAAAAAATCTTGCCCGGGCCTGCCGGGAATACGGCGCAAAAATGCTGTATATTTCAACGGATTATATTTTCTCCGGTGAGGGAGAAGACGCTTATAAGCCTGAGGATGCATACGGCCCCAGGGAAAACTACGGGCGTACCAAGCTGGCGGGCGAGCTTGCAGTACAGGCTTTTCTGAAGGAATATTTCATCGTCCGTATTTCCTGGGTGTTCGGCATAAACGGCAGCAACTTTGTAAAGACCATGCTTCGTCTGGCAGAGACCCATGATACCCTGTGTGTGGTGGCAGATCAGATTGGCAGTCCCACCTATACCGCCGACCTGGTGCCCCTGCTCTGCGATATGATAGAGACGGACAAATACGGCGTGTACCATGCGACCAACGAGGGCGTATGTTCCTGGGCAGATTTTGCCGAGGCTATCTTTGCCGCAGCCGGAAAGCAGGTAAAGGTGCAGCGCGTTACCACGGAGGAGTACGGGGCGAAGGCTCCGCGCCCCAAAAATTCCCGGATGTCCAAAAACAAACTGGAAGAAAACGGATTCTATCGGCTGCCCGCCTGGCAGGACGCACTGAAAAGATACCTGAAAGAGCTGGAAAAGTGTGGAGCAAAAGGATAATAAAGAGAATTTTATGCATTTTCCTGCTCAATAATGAAAAATTACATTATTCGGACAGAAGTGCTGCGCCGCCGTTCCAAAATAGTTGTATTCTATTCCGGCACAGCAGGAGAATTGCGCGATGAATGACATATATAATGAGGAATACTATCGGCAATATGATATTGACGACGGAAAGATTGACTATATTCAGTCAAAAGAGATCAAGGCATTTCTGGAAAATGCGGCAGAGCGGATTGTAAACGATTTGCACCCGGCAACTGTGCTGGACGCGGGCTGCGCGGTCGGACATCTGGTGGCGGCCCTGCGGGACAGGGGGGTGGAGGCCTATGGCATCGACATCTCCGAGTATGCAATCTCCATGGTCCGGGAGGATGTGCGGGACTACTGCGTTGTGGGCTCCCTGTCGGAGCCATTTCCGGAAAAGCTGCCCCGGAAATTTGACCTTGTGATTTCTATGGAGGTGCTGGAGCATCTGAGTGCCGAGAACGGCGCAAAGGCAATTTCCAATCTGTGTGCCTGCACGGACACGGTGCTGTTTTGCTCCACACCGGACGATTTTGAGGACCCGACCCACATCAATGTTCAGCCACGGGAGTATTGGGCCGGACTGTTCGCCGATCGGGGCTTTTATGACAGTCTGGATTATCGGCCCACCTATATTGCGGGCTATGCCGTCTGTTTCCGCCGGGGCGACTGGATGTCCCAGCTGGAGAACTACGAGCGGTATATCACCGCTGTGACGGAACAGTTGAACCGCCGGGAGAGTCTGACCGTCTCCATGAACGAGCGCATTGTCGTGCTGGAGAATCAACTCCGGGCCGCCGAAGAAAACAGGGATTACTATCAGAATCGATATAACGATTATCTGATTCAATATAATGCCATCCTCGTGTCCAAAAGCTGGCGGCTGACAAGGCCGCTGCGCCTTTTAACGGAAAAGACGAAAAAAACTCTCAAGTCCAACCGGGTCACCTGGCTGCTGGCCAAAGGAGTCAGGAGTCTGTTTTGGGAGGGTTTTTCCTCCACCTGGAAAAAAGTAAAGCGGAAACTGGCCGGCGGGAAGGCGCAGCGCCCACCGCTGTATACCAGAGAGGAGCTGGAGGAGCAGAAAAAGACAGTCTTCCCCCGGGAGATTCTGTTCAGCATTCTGGTGCCGCTGTACAATACGCCTCCCAAATATCTGAGGGAAATGATCCGCTCCGTCCAGAACCAGACCTATGCCAACTGGGAGCTGTGCCTGGCGGACGGCAGCGATGATGCCCATGAAAACGTGAGCCGGATCTGCCGGGCCTTTCAGAAGAAAGACAGCCGCATCTGCTACCGGAAACTGGAGAAAAATCTGGGGATTTCCGGAAACACCAATGCCTGTATCGACATGGCACACGGAGAATATATCTCTCTCTTCGACCATGACGATCTGTTGCATCCGGCCGCCCTGTATGAAAACATGAGGGCAATCTGCGAGCAGGGAGCGGACTTTATCTATACGGATGAAAACACCTTCCACGAGACTCCGGCGGACGCTTACTGCCCCCATTTTAAGCCGGACTATGCGCCGGATACGCTCCGGGCCAACAACTATATTTGTCACTTTACATCCTTTAAAAAGAGTCTGCTGGACACCGTCGGCAAATTCCGGCCGGAGTGTGACGGCAGCCAGGATTTTGATATGGTTCTTCGCCTGACTGAGCAGGCAGAGAAAATCGTTCACATCCCCAAAATTCTGTATTACTGGCGGGCGCACCCAAACTCTGTGGCAGAGAGCGTGGGCGCAAAGCCCTATGTGATCGAGGCGGCTAAGCGCGCCATCGGCGACCACTTGCAGCGCGTGGGCCTGAAGGGGGAGGTACTGGACAGCGCCGTTCCCTCCATGTACCGCATCCGCTATGAGATTGAAGGGGAACCGCTGGTTTCTATCATCATTCCCAACAATGAGGAGAAGGAATCTCTCGAGAAGTGCCTGAATTCCATCTACGAAAAGACCACTTACGGAAATTTTGAAGTGATCATCGTGGAAAACAACAGCCGTTCCGAGGAGATATTTTCATTTTATTCGGAGATTCAGCAGAAGTGGTCCAATCTGAAAGTCGTGGTCTGGGAAAGCAGCTTCAACTACTCCGCCATCAACAATTTCGGCGCCCGATATGCCAAAGGCGAGCATCTGCTGCTTCTGAATAACGATACGGAGGTCATTTCCCCCGACTGGATTCAGGAAATGCTGATGTATTCCCAGCGAAGCGATGTGGGCGCGGTGGGCGCGAAGCTCTATTACCCGGACAATACGGTCCAGCATGCGGGGATTGCCATCGGACTGCTGACATTGGCAGGCCATCTCCACCGGAATTTTGACCGGAACAACCCCGGCTACATGGGCCGGCTGATTTACGCTCAGGATCTGAGCGGTGTGACGGGAGCCTGTGTCATGATCCCACGGAAGGTGTGGGATGAGATGGCGGGTCTGGACGAGTCCTTTGCGGTGGCGTTCAACGATGTGGACCTGTGCATGCGCATCCGGAAGTCCGGTTACCTGATTGTGTGGACCCCCTTTGCGGAACTGTATCACTATGAGTCCAAGAGCCGCGGCGCGGACGATACCCCGGAAAAGCGGGAACGCTTCTGGGGAGAAGTGGAGCGATTCCAGAAGCGCTGGGCCAGTGAACTGGCGGCGGGAGATCCCTATTATAATCCGAATTTTTCCTTGGATCGGGAAGATTTTACAATCAAATGATCCAAAGAACAGCCTGTTTCTGCGCGAAGGAAGCATGTAGAATATATGTTCAGATGTAAAATGCGAAAATATGCCATCGGATTTGCAGTAGCGGCTCTGATTTTTCTTTTGATTTTACTTGTTGCAGCCTGGTCTGTTCCTTCGGATGAGGGGACGCTCTGGGACCGTCTGTTTCAGAGAGCGGTTACGCCTTTCTCCTGCTATACTCTTGACGGGCAGGGAAACGAACTCTATGGTTACCATTCAGAGCATGAGGATGTATGGTATCTGTTCCTGCCCTCGGAACTGTCCGTTGCGGACACACAGCTGCATTATACGGGGGAGATCAGCGAAAGCTCCTGCGGAATACTGGATGAGGAAAGCAAAACCATCAGTGGTGCCTTTGCCGAAAGCGGCGACCAGGTCATCCTGACCGGGGTCGACGGCGATCACTGTACAGTGGCCGTTCTGCAGTCGGAACTGCCCAGCCTTTCCCTCCGCCTGCAGGGCACGACACTGGCGGAGCTTCATCAGGACAAGAGTGTAAAATACGGCAGCAGTTTCCGGCTCACCGGCCCCGACGGGACAGACAAGGCAAACGGGGAGAGTGCCGTGACCATAAAGGGGCGGGGCAATTCCTCTTGGACTATGTTTGGCGACAAGAAGGGCTACCAGATCGAGTTTGACCGGAAAGTTTCGCTGCTGGGCATGGAAAAAGCAAAGAAATGGATTCTGCTGGCGAATGCCAGTGACCTCAGCATGATCCGGACTCAGCTGGTCTACCGGATGGCCGAAGAGATGGATATGGGCTTTGTGCCGGACTTTGAATATGTGGATCTGTGGATCGACGGGGAGTATCGCGGCACTTATATGCTGGGCGAAAAGGTGGAGATCGGAAGCTCTCGCCTTGCACTCAGCAACAGCATGGGCCTGCTGTATGAACAGGATGAGGCCTTTTATGAACAGGAGGATTCCTGCTTTTACAGCCAGGTTCTAAATAAGCATTTTGTCTTAATAGATACGGTGGAAAAGGACGAGAACACCATTTCCGCTGCCCGGGCGGACTTTGAAGCGGCGGTAGACCGGTTTTCCGCTTTCCTCTATTCCGGGAAAATCCAGGATATCACTTTGGAAAATTTATCCAAAATGATCGACGTGGATTCTTTTATCAAGTATTATATTATCAACGAGTATGTATTGAACCGGGAGGGATTTGCCTCCAGCTTCTATTGGTATAAGGACGGCCCCGGGGATGTGCTGCATCTGGGCCCCATCTGGGATTTTGACACCTGCATGGGCAATGACGGCACCGCTTATACGGAGTATTACGGTATCACGCATACCGTGTTCCGTTTCCTGCTGGCCAATCAGGCGTTTTTCGACAGGGCTCAGGAGCTTTATGAACGCTATGAGGACAGGCTGCACGCAATGACGGACGATGCCGAGCTGCTGCGGGAGGAGATTGCCGTTTCCGCCGAAATGAATTACATACGATGGGAAGAAATGCTTGGCATGAAAAATCCCAAGGGGGAGAATTTCTTCGAAAACAGCTTTGACGAGGCGGTGGATGCCGTTCAGGCCTGGCTTAGCGGAAGAGCGGCAGCTTTCAAACTGCAGCAGACCGACCTTTCGCACTATTCTCCGGTAACCAGCGTCGTCAGCGAGGGCTGCAAAGAAATGGAGCTGAGCTTCGACGATGAAGGAGGATACAGTCAGCTCTGCTTTATGGTCTGGAGCCTGGAAGACGGGCAGGACGATATGAACCGCTACGATGCCGAACGGGGCAGCGACGGCCTATGGCACAGCACCGTTGACCTGTCGCTCCACGACAGCGCGGGGGTGTACAGCATCTTCGCCTATCCGGACGGGGAAAGCTGGGTTGCCGGCTGGGGATACAGCTATGTGGAGGTGGCCGTGGAGTCGCTCTACCGGCTCAGCGCCCAGGTATCCGAAGACTGCAAGACGATGGAGATCACGCTGGCGGATTCGTCTCTTTGCGGCCAGGTGGTTCTGGCCGTGTGGAGCGAGGAGGACTCTCAGGATGATATCCGGTGGTACGCTCCAGAGCGGGGCCAAGACGGGCTGTGGCACAGCAGTGTGGATTTGAGAGAGCATCACAGCAGCGGTCGGTATTTTATTCATGCCTTCTCCGCAGAGGGGGAAGAGTTGACGCTGATTGCAGAAAAAACTGCGCAGGTCGCCTTTGCGGTCTATTAGCCGAAGGGAGAAGCAATACTTTTTTCCGATGGCACTCCCGTGAAACCCAAGGCAGGAGCTTTTTCCGCGCAAAAACAGGAAGAGGAGCGCATGAGATCGGAAAAGAAAACGAGCAGGTAATATACAGAGCGATAAGTCTGTGTTTATCAAAAAAGCGAATGGAGGAAAAAATGTTGAACGTAAGGAAAAAGTGGTTATCGTTACTTCTGGTAATCGCAATGCTTCTTTCTCTTGCACCTGCTGCTTATGCAACAGAGGATACAGGAAGTGAGGCTGTCGTGCCTTTGTCAGAAGCAACCGGGGAGAGCCCGGCACCTGCTGATGCATCTTCCCAGATTGCGGAGGGCGTCACCGACACCGGCACGGAAACTGCCGGAAGCAACGCTGACATCGCCGCAGAACCGGAAACAGACATTGCTTCCTCCGATGCATCAGCAGAGGAGGGCGATGCCGAGGCCGTCACGGAGCCGGAGGGACAAACCCCAAGTGAAGCGGATGCCGGGGAAGAGACCGGTGATGAGCCGGAAGAGGATGGTCTCACCGCCGAGGACGGCGTGGAAGGGGAGGAACTGGAGGCGATGTCTACCGGCTCCTACATGACGGAAGCCGGTCTGACGATCGTTTCTCTGTCAAACAACAGCGTGGCAAACGGTGTTTCTTACCAGAAAATCGTCACCAGAAATGCCGAGAACCAGCAAAATATCGGCTTCCTGACGGAAGTGGATCTGAGCAAGAACGTAAAAATTCTGGCTACCTACAATGACTATTATACTTCGGGCAGCACCGCAGAAAGCCGTGCCGCGAGCGCAGCGAATCTGGGATGGAGCTTTTCCACGACGACCGATCTTGCCCAGCAGTATAAATCCATTGCGGATGCTAAAGGCACCGTCGTAATGGCGACCAACGCGGACTACTTCAACATGAGTACCGGCGAACCGAGCGGCTATCTGATCATGGAGGGCAACGCGATCAAAACCACCGGCGAGCCCTATTTTGCCATTCTGAAAGACGGCACTGCGGTTATCCGCGACGCGGGTACCGACTGCAGTGACGTTCAGGAAGCAATTTCCGGCCGCTTCTATCTGATAAAGGACGGTGTGGAGGTTACTCGCGATAGCGATGGCCAGGCGCCCAGAAACAGCGTGGGTATTCGTGCGGACGGCAGTGTTGTATTTTTCGAAAACGACGGCCGTCAGGCTCCTACATCCGTGGGCATGACGTACAGCGAGGTTGCCGGTGTTCTGCTGGATGCCGGCTGCGTGACAGCCCTTAATTTGGACGGCGGCGGCTCCGCTACCGTTGCTGCCCGTCTGGAGGGCACCGATTCCCTGACAATCATTAACAGCCCCAGCGACGGTCATGAACGTGAGACTTCCTCTGCGGTTCTGATTATTTCCACCGAGGAATCCACCGGCATCTTTGACCATGCTGCCGTCAGCCCCAGAGACGAACTGTATACTCCCAAGTCCGAGATACAGTTCACGGCTTCCGGTGTGGACAGCGCGGGCGCATCTGCGGAGATTCCCCTCGATGTGACTTGGGCTCTGGCCGAGAGCAGCAAAAACCTGGGTACCATTGACGAAAAAACCGGTCTCTTTACCGCCAATGACGGCGTGGGCACGGTCACTGTGGAGCTGCGCCAGGGAACCAATGTGGTCGGTACCGCCAGCATTGAAATCGTGACCCCCGATGAAATCTCTTTCAATACCGATGAGGTCAGCCTTGGCTTTGATGATACCACTGACTTAGGTCTTGTGGTCCGCAATGAGGGCAGAGATATCATCATCAAAGACGGCGATATCGTCTGGACCATGAGTGATAATGCTATGGGCACCTTTGAGGGCAACAGTTTCACCTCATCTGACGGCAAAAGCCTGAACGGCGATATTACCGCCACCTCCGCCTTTAATTCCGAGTGCACTGCCACAATCCATGTGATTGTCGGCATGCTGCCCACCCTGGTGTGGGATTTTGAGGACGTAGTCAATGAAGACGGGACGGTCACCTCTGCGGAAGAGTACTATGGCAGTATCCTGACTCACAGCAACTACGGAAGAGGCGGCAATGAATCCTTTGAGATCGTCAGCATCGATGACGGCGAGCCTGTCCGTTTCGGTGAACATTCTCTCAAACTGAACTATGACTTTAGCCAGTGCGGAGAAGTTACGGAAGGCGCCTGCATCGGCACAACAGAAAAAATGGAAATTCCCGGCATGCCTACCGGTATCGGCGTTTGGGTCTATGCGCCGGAGGGCGTCGGCGTCAATTACGACGGTACCGTTTCCGGTCTGTGGCTGCGCGGCTATGTTTTGGACGGCAACGGCAGCACGATGCCATACGATTTTACCTTTGAGCCGAAGAGCACCGTTGTGCAGAACGGCTATGACGCGGAGACCGGCATCTACACCGTTCAGCCGGGTATCTACTGGGAAGGGTGGATGTATCTTGAGGCGGACCTGACCTCCATGACCGGTCCCTTCAGCATTCAGAAGGGCATGACCTTCCGGCTGATGTTTGTTTCCGGCACCAACATGGTCGGCACCCAGCGCACCGGCTCCATTTACTTTGATAATCTCCAGTTCGTCTACGGTACCAATGTAGACGATGTGGACAACCCGAAGGTCGATTCCATTGCCATCGGCGATACGGAGCTGACAAACGGCACCGTGCTCACAACCGATACCTTCACCGTCCGTACCACCTTCAGCGACACGGCCGGCAAGTATGCCAGCGGCGTGGATGCCAGCACCGTGCGTATGTATGTGGACGGCGTGAATGTTCTGGACAACGAAAACTACTCCTTTGCCCTGAATGCCAGCGACGGCTATGCAGAGCTCTACAATTTGACGCTGGCCGACGGTTCTCACTCCATCAGCGTATTCCTTCGTGACGGCTTCGGCAACGACACCCAGGAGACCCGTTACTTCACCGTGCAGTCCGGCACGGCCGCACCGGCATCCGTATCGGTAAAGCCCACCAGCGAAACGGCGCCTCTGGGCGGCCAGGTGAAGCTGGAAATTCGCTCCTCAGGCGACGCCGTGGCGAAAAATGCCACGACCATCCGTCTGAGCAACATGTTCCCTGATGTGGAAGTGCAGTTCTCGGACAATTACACCGGCGAATCTACATACACCAAGACCAGCGCTACATTGACACTGAACGCTCAGCGCAAGGACGGCGCGGATGCGGAGGACGATCTGATCGCAACGGTTGTTGTGAAGGTTCCCGCAACCCTGACCGAGAACGAATCCTTCCTGTTTGAGGTCAAGAGCGGCAGCTTTACCAGTGTTGATGGCTATTACAACACCTACTCCGCACCCGAAGTCAAGCTGCCTGTGGGCACAGACATTGTAATTTCCTGTGATCCCATTCTGGTCGGCGGTGACCCGGGCGTGATCAAGGTCACAGACGCGGAAGGCAAAGCCTTGGCCGGCGTAGGCATCTACCTGGCCTCCGATGACAGCCTGATCGGCACCAGCGATGAAAACGGCCTGTTGGAGACGAACTATTTCAGCGACGAAGCGGGCAAGGTGACCATTTATGCCAAAACGGAAGACGGCATGCTGTCCTTCCAGTATAACGTCTTCATCTATGACACCGTAAAGGATTCCGAGGAGACACCTGTCCAGGTTCTGTTCAACGGCACATCCGACAATGCCACCGGAAAGAGCCTCTCCTGGATGTCCAATCCTCTGGACAAGGGCGCACAGAGCCTGCGCTACCGTGCCGAGGGCGGCAGCGAGGAAGACTGGACCACCGTTGAGGCCGAGTCTTATCTGGGCACCTTTGTTACCGGCGGCAACACGGCATCCAATATCAACAGTGTTAAGCTGACTGGCCTGGATGCCGGAACCACTTATGAGTATCAGGTGGGCAATGGCACGACTTGGAGTGAGACTTCTTCCTTTACGGTAGGCTCCGGCAGCAAGTTCTTCGTCATGGCTGATATCCAGGCGTCCGATCTCACCAACGTGAAGGCCATGATCGGCAACATCAAGGCCAATGGCTACAATTTCGGTATCCAGACCGGCGACGCGATTGACGATGTAACCAGCTATACCCAGGTTGTCAACGCAACCCAACTCTTCGGCACGGATCTGATGGGCGGCATGGATCTGATCCATGTTCTGGGCAACCACGAGTACTACGGCGATGCCAGTGCAAATGTGGCTTCCGCTCTGTATAACCTGCCTGCGGCAAGTTCCGGCAGCTATTACTCTCTGACCTACGGCGACGTCTATGTGGCTGTCATCAACTACACCGCGACTGACGCCGAACTGATTGCCGCACTGGACTGGCTGGTCAAGGACGCCCAGAGCAGCAGCGCCACATGGAAGGTGCTGACCATCCATCAGCCGCCTTACTACACCAATGCCAGCGGCGGCAACGCTCCTGTCAATACCTACGTTCCCGCGGCTGTGGAGAAGGCCGGTATTGATGTGGTGTTCTCCGGCCATGACCACTCTCTGGCACGCACCAACCCCTTGACCAACGGCCAGATTGATGAAGAGAATGGTGTCCTCTATTATATCGGCGGCTCCAGTGGTGAAAAGTCCTATAGCATCACCAGCCAGTCGATCTTCGATTATGAAACGATTTTTGCTCTGGCAACTACCGACTTCTCTGCAACCTACATCGGTGTTTCCGCAGACAGTGAGAAGATGGTTCTGGAGATATACGACGTCTCCGCAGACGGCAGCCAGAAGTGTGTTGACAGCTATACCCTGTACAGTCTGGTCGGTGCCTGTGCCGCCGAGGGACATGACCTGGATAATGCCGTTTACGGCGACGGCAAGCTGATCTGCAACAACTGCGGCACTGCCATTGATCCTGCTGAGGCAAAATTCACCGGCTGGGCTGTTGACAAGGAAAGCGGACTTTCCATGTATTTTGTGGCAGGCAAGTATCAGACCGGCGAATTCCTGCTCGACAAGACAACCTATTACTTTGACGAAAATGGCGTGGCATATGATGGCCCCGTTGAGGTAAACGGCGTTAAAATGGAGTTCAATAACGGACTGCTGATCGGCGGCTACACCGGCTTTGTTACCGGCAGCGACGGCAATACCTACCATTATGTAGAGGGTAAGATGACTTACGGTTGGCTCGAAATAGATGGCTATTGGTATCATTTCGACGCGGCTACCGGCATCATGTGCACCGAAACCCATGTCATGCCCGATGATGAGGCCAAGTCCAAGAAAGCATACTATGACTTCGACAAAGACGGCAAGCTGTTGTATGGCTACTTCAACCCGGCCGGTTACTACTATTGGGCAGGACTGCCTCTGTACAATTCCTGGGTCAAGCCAGGCAACGATCCGGAATCCTGGTATCGTACCAACGGCTCCGGTCACTTTGTGAAAGATACTACCGGAAATCCTACTGTTCTGATGGAAGTTGACGGTGTGCAGTACACCTTTGATAACACCAACGGCAAACTTCTGAAGGGCAGTATTGTCAACGATAATGGTACCCTGTATTATTACTGGGCGGGCGAGCCCGTGAACGATGGCTGGTTTGAGGTGGATGGCAACATCTATTATGCCTTTGACGACGGCCACCTGGCAACCGGCAAGACCACCATCGACACCAAGACCTACACCTTCTCCTCCGTCGGCGTGCTTATTTCCGATGATCTCATCTTCAACGTATCCCTGAGCGATGACCTGACGGTGATGTCCATCGTTCTGCTGAATGCAGGCAGCGATGTGAAAGATGTTACCTTCACAGCCACAAGCACCGTCCGGGGTGCTGGCTCCGCGCTGAAGTTTGCTCCCGAAAAGGGCGGAAGCAACCTGTGGACCGGAAAGCTGGCAATGTGCCAGTTCGATCTCTGCACGGCTGATGTCTTCCAGATACAGGCTACCGGCACCAAGGACGGCAAAGAGGCAGTGTTGGCTGAGATTTCTGTGGATATTGTGGCAGCGCCCACCCATGTGTACAGCAGCGAGAGCGACGATACCTGTGATGTCTGCGGACACGTTCGCCGGATAGACCTGAGCGGTGTAAAGACCACACCCATGTACCGCATGTACAATGCGGGAACCGGTGAACACTTCTACACCGGCAGCATTGAGGAGAGAGACGGTCTTGTCGAGAGCGGCTGGAATTATGAGGGCGTGGCATGGAATGCCCCGGTCTCCGGCGGAACTCCCGTGCACCGCGTCTTCAACCCCAATTCCGGGGATCATCACTACACCACCTCCATGTCAGAGGTTATGATGCTGCTGGAAGCAGGCTGGAAGTATGAGAATATCTGCTGGAACTCTGCCTTCAGTGATGCAGTGCCCCAGTACAGAATGTGGAATAAGAACGCAGACCTGGGTTCCCATCACTACACCAGCAGTGAACAGGAGTGCGAAGACCTGATAGCGGTCGGCTGGAAGCGCGAAGGCATCGGCTGGTACGGCCTGTCGAAGTAATTCCGCCGGGAGGGAAATCCGGCAGGTTAAACTGCGGATCGGATAAGAATTCCCTTTATTTGAACGGCACCCCATTTGTCAGTCAGTATGATATATGGACTGACAAGTGGGGTGTTTTGTTAGGACCAAGAGAGTACCAAAGAAACGATATGCGCCGGGCTGCGGCTGGGCGGCGATATCCGGCTGTTGCTGTCTGTCACGCAGAATGATGCGGAAAAAGAAACTTTGTCTGTCCATGTCTGCGGGGAGGAACTGGTGATCGCGGTTGACGGCCTGCGCCCTGAACCGGCCCGGCCGGAATTCGCCCGGATGCCCTATGAATGTGTGACTCTTCAGTCTGTAAATAGCTGCTGCAGACAGGGCACCGATCTGTTATAATAATCGAAACAATCCGATTTTCTTCCACCCGGACAGGGAAGGATCTGAAAACAGCCATGCAGAATATTTTCTTTATGGCCAATGAGGGCAAGGTAAAAGCATAACTTCACGAAAACCACGACCGGCTTGCGACCCATGCCATCCGGCCAACGCTCATTGTCTGCCCCGGCGGGGGCTACCGCTTTGTATGCCCCCGGGAGGCAGATCCTCCGACCCTGCAGTTTTTTGCCATGGGCTATCAGGTGTTTGCGCTGGAATATTCCGTCTTGGACAGAGCGGGGGAGTATCGTCCCCTGCTGGAACTGGTGGAGACGGTCTGTGTGATCCGGGCTCACGGGGCGGATTGGAACATTGACATTCACAAGATCGCGGTGATGGGCTTTCCCGCAGGGGGACACCTGGCGGCAAGCCTCGGCGCATTGTGGGCTGGCAAGGCGTTAGGGCTTCCTGCGGACTGTCGACCCGATGCCCTTGTGCTGGGCTATCCGGTGATCACCCTGGGCCGCTATACCCATGCGGATACGGCAAAATATGTCAGCGGCGGCAGCGGAGAAGTCCGGGAAAAGCTGTCGGTGGAAAAGCATGTAGGACCCGGCATGCCGCCGGTTTTCCTGTGGCACACGGTGAATGATGTCAGTGTGCCGGTGGAGAATTCCATGCTGCTGATCTCCGCCCTGTAGGAAAACCAGATACCCTTTGAATGCCATCTCTTTGCCCATGGCAGGCACGGACTTTCCACCTGCACCCAGAAGATGGAAACGCCCAACGAATCCTCCCGACCGTGGTTCGATCTGTGCAAAACTTGGCTGAATAACCAATTTGGCTTTGTTCCATTCCATTCCCCAAACGGGAAATGGGAAGTATATATCACTTTCAAGAAAAAGAGATGCTGGCTTGGCAGGTATGATAAGTTCGAGGATGCTGTGAAGGCCCGTCAAAAGGGCGAGGAGATGCACGACGAGTTCCTGGACTGGTATTACA
>CAZESU010000041.1:0-16281 GCA_964515275.1 uncultured Oscillospiraceae bacterium | reverse complement strand
AAAACCTGCTGAACGCCATTCAACAGGGTATCCTTACCAAGTCCACGAAGGGCCGACTGGAAGAACTGGAAGCTGCCAAGGAGGAACTGGAAACCAAGATAGCCTGCGAGAAACTGGCAAAGCCTAAAGTCAGCGCCGAGTTTATGACCTTCTGGCTCCATCGCTTCCGCAAGCTGGACGTGCGGCAGAAGTCCCACAGGAAGATGTTGATTGATACTTTTGTCAACGCCATTTTCCTGTATGATGACAAGATGGTGATTACTTTCAACTACAAGGACGGGACGGACACCATCACTTTTGATGACCTGAAAGCGGCGCTGGACAAGGAAAACACAGGTTCGGATTTGGATTGCTTAACGGCACCACAAAAAACCCTGTAGTTTCAACAGCTGCAGGGTTTTTTCTGCCGTTTTAGGCTTATTTTTAGCCTTGTGCCGGATAATTCTTTTTTAGAAACAGAATCCTCTTCTGTAATACATAACAATCGTGCCGGAGTTTTCACTCCGACACGATCTGAGTCTTTTTTTATTTTGGCTCTACCCCAACTATTGACAAAGAACCTTTTTTCAAACAAGCCCTAATCATCAATTTTACAGCAGTCCGCCGATACGGATAAATATCGGCGCGAACACCAGAGATACCACGGTCATCAGCTTGATGAGGATGTTGATGGAGGGGCCGGAGGTGTCCTTGAAGGGGTCGCCCACGGTGTCGCCCACCACTGCGGCCTTGTGGGCCTCAGAGCCCTTGCCGCCGTTGTGTCCGCCCTCGATATATTTCTTGGCATTGTCCCAGGCACCGCCGGCGTTGGACATGTAGATGGCCAGCAGCACGCCGGTGACAAGGGAGCCTGCCAGCAGTCCGCCCAGGGCCGCAGGGCCCAGCAGAATGCCCACTGCCAGAGGCGCAATGACAGCCATCAGTCCGGGGATGACCATCTCGCGGAGGGCTGCCCTGGTGGATATGGACACGCAGGAGCTGTAGTCCGGGCGGCCCTTGCCCTCCAGAATGCCGGGGATTTCCCGGAACTGGCGGCGCACTTCTTCAATCATTTTGTAGGCGGCCTTGGATACGGAGTTCATGGTCATGGCGGAGAAGGCGAAGGGCAGCATACCGCCGATCAGCAATCCGATGACCACGTGGGGGGACAGTAGGTCAATGCTCTCCAGACCCACCTCAGTGGAGTAGGAGACAAACAGAGCCAGTGCCGTCAGAGCAGCGGAGCCGATGGCAAAGCCTTTGCCCATGGCGGCGGTGGTGTTGCCCACCGCATCCAGCTTGTCGGTAATGTCTCTGACGCTGTGATCCAGACCGCTCATCTCCGCAATGCCGCCGGAGTTGTCGGCGATGGGGCCGTAGGCATCCACCGCCACGGTGATGCCGGTGGTGGAGAGCATTCCCACCGCGGCAAGGGCGATGCCGTACAGGTCGCCGGTGACGGAGTAGGAGACATAGATGCCCACGCAGATGAGAATGATAGGCACCCAGGTGCTCATCATGCCAACTGCCACGCCGCTGATAATGGTGGTTGCGGAGCCGGTCTCGGACTGCTCGGCGATGCGCTTGACGGAGCGGTAATCCTCAGAGGTGTACACCTCCGTCATGTAGCCGATCACCAGACCCACGACAAGCCCCGCGATGATGGCGAGGGAGCAGTATATCCCGCCGAAGAACAGGCAGCTCATCACAACGGAGATCACCGCCACAATGGCTGCGGATACATAGGAGCCCATTTTCAGGGCCTTGTGGGGGTTGGAGTTGTCCTTGCCCCGGACAAAGAAGGTGGCAATGATGGAGGCCAGAATACCGAAAGCGGCGATGACCAGCGGATAGATAGCTCCCGCGCCCCGGAACAGACCGGTGGCGGAGACGCCCAGCGTCAGCGCGGAGACCAGCGCACCCACATAGGACTCAAACAGATCCGCACCCATGCCTGCCACGTCGCCCACGTTGTCGCCCACATTGTCGGCAATGACAGCGGGATTTCTGGGGTCATCCTCTGGGATGCCCGCTTCCACCTTGCCCACCAGATCTGCGCCCACGTCGGCGGCCTTGGTGTAGATGCCGCCGCCCACACGGGCAAACAGAGCGATGGAAGAAGCGCCCAGAGAGAAGCCGAAGAGTATGTTATAGTTTCCGGTGATAATGTAGATCATGCTGCAGCCCAGAAGACCCAGACCCACCACGCACATGCCCATCACCGAGCCACCGGAGAAAGCGATGGACAGCGCCCGATTCATGCCGCTCTCCATGGCGGCGTTGGCGGTACGTACATTGGCCCGGGTGGCCACTTTCATGCCGCAGAAGCCCGCGGCGATGGAGAACAGCGCCCCCAAAATGAAACAGACCGCCGTACCGATGTCAATAAAGACGGCGATCAGTGCAAAAAGCACCACGATGAATACCGAGAGGATCTTATACTCCGACATCAGAAAGGCGTTGGCGCCCTCGGCGATGGCAGAGGCAATCTCCTGCATTTTTTCGTTTCCCGGCGCAGCCTTGGAAACATAGTGCGCCTTATATGCCGCAAACAGCAGCGCGGCAACAGCCAGCACAGGCGTAAGCCAAAGTATTTTTTCCATGTTCATACACTCCAGATCATATTATTGTGTCCTGCGTTTGTGTATTTTAGACTATAAAGCCCGTTTTTACAAGGCTTAAAAATCGATTTTTAGGGCAGTTTGACTAAATTCATGGAAAACGCTAAAATGATAACGGCAAATGGAAAGAACTTAAGCAGAATAAACAAAAATTTTTACAAAATATGGAAGTCAATTTTCCCCAAAATAACTTTTTCAGCGGATGCTTTGGCGAAAATAAAAAAGCTGACCTGCAAAAAAGTCAAAAATGTATTGAAATCAGAGCAAAATAGACCTATCAAAATAGACAAAACTTTACAGAAAATGGGAACTCCCCCCCCGGAAGCCTTGCCGCAGCGGGAAAAATGCACAAAAACAGGGGTGTTTTTTCGGTAAATGAGCAGAGAGCCGAGAGGAGGGCGGCTATGATATCACTGTCCTCTGTTGATTTTTATCCGCTCCATTGGAAAAACGAAAGCGGAACACAGACTTTTGAATAAATTTCTCTTGGAATTGACAGAAATAGGCTGTATAATAACCTGGATAAAGGAAAAGGAGAATAACACCCCAATGAACGAGAAATTGCAAAAGTATATCCCGCGGGATGATATATACCTGTTCAACATCGGAGAGGCACGGAAAGCCTGGCTCAGCTTCGGCTGCCACTACCTGTCCAGACTGAAGATGTATCGCTTTCTGGTTTGGGCTCCCAACGCCCGGCGCGTAACGCTGGTGGGCGACTTCAATAACTGGGACAGAGACGCCACCCCCATGGAAAAGGTGGAGGGCGGTGTGTGGGTCGCCTTTGTGGAGGGGCTTCAGCACGGAGCCCTGTATAAATACTGCATCGACGGGGCCGATGGCAGACAGGTACTGAAGGCCGACCCCTTTGCCGCCTGGAGCCAGACCGATAAGGAGACCGCCTCCAGAGTGTTCAGCCGCAGCTATGCCCGCTGGACCGACGGCGAATATATGGAAAAGCGCGCAAAGCGCGACTTCATGCACGCCCCCATGAGCGTGTATGAGATGCATATGGGTTCCTGGAAGGATCTGCCCGGCAAAAAGCCCGCTTACCGAGAGATCGCGGAACCGCTGGCGAAATACTGTACGGATATGGGCTACACCCACGTGGAGTTCATGCCCCTGACGGAGTATCCCTTCCCCGCCTCCTGGGGCTATCAGGTCACGGGCTACTACGCCCCCACCTCCCGCTACGGCAGTCCGGACGACTTCAAGTTCCTGATCAACCGCCTGCACAAGGCGGGCATCAGCGTCATCATGGACTGGGTTCCCGCCCACTTTCCCAAGGATGAGCACGGTCTGGCCATGTTCGACGGCAGCCCCCAGTTCGAGTGCAAGGAGCGCCGCATGGCGGAGCACCCTGAGTGGGGCACCCTCGTTTTCGACTACGCCTCCAATCAGGTGAAGAGCTTCCTGGTGTCCTCCGCCTGCAAATTCTTTGAGGAATTCCATATCGACGGCATCCGCGTGGACGCGGTCAGCTCCATGCTGTACTTAAATTACGGCCGCAGGGACGGGGAGTACACCCCCAACCGTGAGGGCGGCTGCATCAATCTGGACGCGGTGGACTTTCTGAGAAAGCTGAATTCCACGATCCTTGTGAACTATCCCGGCGCCATCACCATCGCCGAGGAGTCCACGGCCTACCCCCTGATCACCGCGCCCCCCAATGCGGGCGGTCTGGGCTTCTGCTTCAAGTGGGACATGGGCTTCATGCACGACACGCTGGACTACATGGCCGAAGATCCCATCTACCGCAGCTATCACCACAACAAGCTGACCTTCTCCATGATGTATGCCTTCTCCGAAAACTATGTGCTGGCCTACTCTCATGATGAGGTGGTGCACTGCAAAAAGTCCATGCTGGACAAGATGAACGGAGATTATGATCAGAAGTTTGACTCTTTGCGCACCCTCTACGGCTACCAGTTTGCCCATCCGGGCAAGAAGCTGACCTTCATGGGCAGCGAGTTCGGCCAGTTTATCGAGTGGAATTTCCAGCAGGAGCTGGACTGGCTGCTGCTGGACTACCCCAAACACAAGGCCATGCAGGACTACTGCCGGGAGCTGAATAAGCTCTACGTCAGTACTCCCGCCATGTATATGATCGACCGCTCCTGGGACGGCTTCCAATGGCTGAACGTGAACGACAGCCAGCGCAGCTCCATCGCCTTTCTGCGCCTGGCCCCGGAGCAGGACAGTTATCTTGTCTGTGTCTGCAACTTCACCCCCGTCCGCTACGACGGTTTCGTCATCGCCCTGCCGGAGCCGGGAACTTTGAAAGAGGTTCTCAGCAGCGACGAGGAGCGTTTCGGCGGTCACGGCATAAGGAACAAGGGCATCATAAAGAGCATGGACAAGCCTTTCTTCGAGATGCAGTATTCCGCAAAGCTGACCCTCCCACCCATGTCTGCGGTGTACTTTGAATACAAAAAAGACAAAAAGGAAGAAAAGGTTGAAACGGAGGTAAAGAAAGATGAAAAAGGAATTTCGTGATATGCTGAAGGAAAAGGGGCGGAGCGAGCTGCCCGCGGTTTTGCTTGCCGCAGCGGAGTGCGCCCCTCTTGCCAAGACCGGCGGCCTTGCGGACGTGGTGGGCACCCTGCCCAAGTCCCTTGCCAGGCTGGGCATTGACGCCAGAGTCATCATCCCTTATCACAGAGTTATAAAAAACAAATATGCCGGGCAGACAGAGCATATGTTCCATTTTTACAGCAATCTGGGCTGGCGCAAGGCCTATGTGGGCGTTGAGAAGCTGGTGCTGGACGGCGTTGTGATCTATCTGATCGACAACGAGCAGTATTTCGGCGATAAAATTTACCGGGGCGGCTATCCCGAGGGCGAGCAGTACGCCTATTTCTGCCGCGCCGTGCTGGATACCATCCCTCTGCTGGACTACACGCCCGAGGTGGTGAACTGCAACGACTGGCACACCGCCATGATCCCCATGCTGGCAAAGACCCAGTATCAGGGCGGTATGCAGGCCGATCTCCGCTTCCTGCTGACCATCCACAATATCGCCTTTCAGGGCAAGTTCGGCTTTGACTATGTGCAGGATCTGCTGGGCGTGGATGCAAAGTACTATACCCCCGAGTTTATGGAGCTCAACGGTTGCGCGGACTTTCTGAAAGCCGGCTGCGTCTTTGCCGACCGGATCAACACCGTCAGCCCCAGCTACGCAAACGAGATCAGGACCCCCTATTACGCCGAGGGGCTTGAGGGCATCCTCAACGCAAGAGAGGCCCAGCTTTCTGGCATCATCAACGGCATCGACAAGGACGTTTTCAACCCCCGCACCGATCCGCTGCTCCCCGCCAGATACGACCGGGGACACCTGAAGGGCAAGGCCGAGTGCAAGGCCGTTCTGCAGGAGCGCATGGGTCTGGAGGTCCGTTCGGATGTGCCCATTTTTGCCATGGTCACCCGCATGACCGAGCAGAAAGGCTTTGACCTGGTGACCCATGTGATCGACGATCTGATGACCAATAACGACATGCAGTTCATGCTTCTGGGTACCGGAGACGAGCGCTTTGAAAACTTCATGCGCGGCGCTGAGGCCCGTTACCGGGGCAGGCTGTGTGCCTACATCGGCTATAACGAGGAGCTGTCCCACATGGTATATGCCGGCAGCGACTTTTACCTGATGCCATCCCGCTTTGAGCCCTGCGGCCTGAGCCAGATGATCGCCATGCGCTACGGCACCGTGCCCATCGTCCGGGAGACCGGCGGCCTGCGGGATACGGTATCGCCCTATAACCGCTATACCAACGAGGGCGTGGGCTTCTCCTTCGCCAATTATGATGCCTGGGAGATGCGCGACACCGTGCTGTATGCATTGGAATTCTGGAACGACAAAGAGATCATGAGGGGCCTGATCAGCCGTGCGATGCAGGCTGACTTCGGCTTTGAACTTTCCGCGCAGGAGTATGCAAGGCTGTATATATGGATGCTGTAAACAGAGAAAAATCGCCGCAGACAGGAAATGACAACGGCTCCCCTGAAAAGGGAGCCGAAAAAAAGAAGTATCCAATTTATTTCGGCGGAAGTTATGAGGAGATCTGGTCTGAGGACTATACCCTCTTCATCCAATACAGCGGCAGGCGCTGTGTGGAGGCCTGCTTTCTTGACGGCCGGTGGCAGGCCGTGGGCGGGGATGAGGAGCTCTGCGCCGAGCTCCAATCTCCAAACTGCCCGGAGGCCACCCGCCGGTATTTTCTCGCCGCCGCCACTGCCTATGCCGCCTCCCATGAATGTCTCAGACGCGGCATCGGGCTTGACAGACTGTATGAATGTTTCAGCGCCAGGGGGGAAGCCTTTGTGGCGTTGGAGCTTTTGCGCCTTTTGATGGATGACTGCGGCTTCAAGCTGGAGGATGCCTATACCGTCACCGCCCGCTGCTGCGGGTGCTGTACCGTGACGGAGGCGGATGGGGCGCTTCTGCGCCCTCTGCAGCCCAGAACGGCAAACCTGATCTCCCTGCTGGACAGCGCCATACAGAGAATCCCCGTCATCGAGCATGACGGGCGAATGAGCGAGTATCGAAACCCGCCCCGGGCCGTCCGCTGCGGGGATGATATGCGCTTTTCCTTTCGGGTGATCGGGGGCAGTTTGAAAAGGGCTGCCTTTATCCTCTATGGCGACAGCGGCCGTGAGGAATATCCGATGGAGCGGGAGGGCGACCGCTTTTCCGTTTCGCTCACCGCCCCGTCAGAGCCCGGACCCCTGTGGTATCTGTTCCGGCTGGAGACCCCATCCGAAACCTGTTATGCCGGGCCCGACAGCAGCGGCTTTTCCTGCACCGTGCGCCTCCAGGAGTGGGACGGCTTCCGGCTGACGGTGTATCTGCGGGAGTTTGAGACCCCCGCATGGTTTCGCCGCAGTGTCATGTATCAGATCTTCCCGGATCGCTTCGCTTTCTCAGACGACGGCACGGCGGAAAAGGGCATCCAGTATCACAGAAGTCTGGGTCAGGTGCCGGAGCTGCACAAGAGTCTGGACGAGCCGGTGCGTTGGCAGGCCAGACCCTTTGAGGCGGCATACAGCCCCGACGATTTTTACGGCGGCACCTTCAAGGGCATCGAGCAAAAGCTGCCCTACCTGAAGGAGCTGGGCATCGGCTGCATTTACCTGAACCCAATCTGTGAGGCCCGCTCCAACCACCGCTACGACACCTCCGACTATCTGAAGACCGACCCCATCCTGGGCACCGACGAGGATTTCACCCGCCTGTGCCAAAAGGCAGAGGAACTGGGCATACGCATCATGCTGGACGGCGTTTACTCCCATACCGGCGCCGACAGCGTCTACTTCAACCGCTACGGCAACTACCCGGGGAAGGGCGCCTGCCAGAGCAGGCTCTCAAAGTATTACGACTGGTATGATTTCAGCCATTATCCCGATCAATACCGCTGCTGGTGGGGTTTTCAGGATCTGCCCGAGGTGGATGAGAGGAACCCCCAATGGCAGGACTTCGTGGTCACCGGCGACAACAGCGTGGTCAAAACCTGGCTCCGCCGGGGCGCCTGCGGCTGGAGACTGGATGTGGCGGACGAGCTGCCGGATGAGGCGCTGGCCCTGATCCGAAAGGCTGCCAGGGAGGAAAAGCCCGACGCGCCCATTCTGGGCGAGGTCTGGGAGGATCCGATTTTGAAGGAGGGCTTCGGAGGCCGCCGAAATTACGCTCTGGGCTACTCGCTGGACAGCGTCATGAATTATCCCCTGCGCACCGCCCTGCTGGACTTCTGCCACCACCGCACCAGCGCCTACGGACTGCGGGATTTCCTCATCTCCCAGCAGATGAACTATCCCCGCCCCATGTACTATTCCCTGATGAACCTGCTGGGTTCCCACGATATGGAGCGTATCCGCACCGCCCTTGCTGCGGATGTGATCGTCAAAAACCTGTCCCGGGAGGATCAGGTGAAGCTGCAGTTCAGCGATGCGGCGCTGGAGAGAGCCGTGGAGCTGGAAAAGCTCTGTGCCGCGGTGCAGTTCGCCGTCCCCGGCGTGCCCAGCATCTATTACGGCGATGAGCAGGGCATGTGCGGCGTGAACGACCCCTTCAACCGGCTACCCTTCAAGGAGGGGAACAGGGATCTGCATGATTATTATGGAATGCTCTCTGCCCGGCGCAATTCCACGCCCATCCTGTCAACCGGCGAGGTGGAATACGCCGCATTGTCCAGGGATATCCTGACGGTTCTACGTTATGTAAACCAAGGCACGGACGTTTTCGGCGAGCCCTGCGAGAACGGAGCCTATCTCCTTGCGGTAAACCGGGGAGAGGGCAGCGAGTTTACGGCGGACTGCTCCGCGGCCGGCAAGGGCCTTATCAGCGGATATGTGCCCCCATGCAGTGCGAAGATGATCAAACTTTAAGGAGGGGGAAATGAGGGACTTTCTGAAAAAGTTTTTCGATCAGACCTTTTGGCGCTTTCTTCTGGTGGGCGTGGCCAACACGCTGTTCGGCACGGCTGTCATGTTTGCGTTCTACAATCTGTTTCACCTGAGCTACTGGGTGTCCAGCGCCGCGAACTATGTGTTCGGCAGCATCCTCAGCTACTTTCTGAATAAGTACTATACCTTTCGGAAAAAGGAACGCAGCCTTGGGATGGTGGTCCGCTTCATCCTCAATATCTCCGTCTGCTATCTGATCGCCTATGGCGTGGCAAAGCCGCTGATGGCAAGGCTCCTTTCCGGCTTCAGTCAGTCCGTTCAGGAAAACGGGGCCATGCTGGTGGGCATGGGACTGTTTGTGATCCTCAATTACTGCGGGCAAAGGTTCTTTGCCTTCCGGGATCAGAAAGAAGAATAAAAAGGCGGAGGTGCTTGTGAAAGCACCTCCGCCTTTTTTAATCGGATATGACCGCTTTATGAATCCATTTGTCTCCGGATAGGCGGATGCTGTACACCACCAGGCGCAGACCCCAGTCGAGGAACATGGCAATCCACACAGCCAGCAGACCCATATGGAACACGCGCACCAGCACGATTGCCAGAATCACCCGGCACAGCCACATGGAGCAGATGGAGAAGATCATGGTGAACTTCACGTCTCCGGCAGCGCGCAGGCCGTAGGGCGGCATGAAGGCGACGGCCCAGAGTATGGGCTTTACGATGCAGATGAGCCAGATCAGGCGGACGCAGATATCCGCCGCGGCAGGCTCCATGCCGCCCAGCACGGTTATGGGCTTTACCGCTGCCGCCACGATGGCACAGCTGACGATGATGCCGATCTCCCCGTACCAGGTCAGCCGCCTGATATAGTGCTTGGCCTCGTCCAGCTTCCAGGCACCCACGCACTGACCTACGATGGTCACCATGGCAAGCCCCACGCCGATAGAGGCGTTGCTGGTCATCATCTCCAGCGTGGAGGTCATGGCTTGGGCGGCGATTTCCACTGTCGCCATGGTGGAGACGGTGGACTGTATAGCCAGCTTACCGAACTGGAACATGCCGTTTTCGATGCCGGTGGGGACGCCGATTGCCATGATGCGCCGGATCAGACGCATGTTGGGGCGTATGGAGAGGTAATCTTTGATGACAATTTCCTGCTTCGGGCGGTGCAGATACAGCATGACCGCCACGGCGCACAGAATGCGGGAGAGCAGCGTTGCCAGCGCGGCGCCTGCCACGCCCATGTGAAAGCCGAAGATAAAGATGGCGTTGCCGATCACGTTGATCAGATTTGCCACCGTGGAAATGGCAAGGGGCAGCCGGGAGTTGCCGCAGGTGCGAAACAGGGCGGCGCCTGAGTTATACAGGGCGATGAAGGGGTAGGACAGCGCGGTTATGAAAAAGTAGGTGAGGGAGTTTGCCATGACCTCCGCTTCGACCGAGCCGAAGATCAGCTGCAGAATGGGGCGGCGCAGAGCAAGGCATACAGCCGTTAGCACGACAGAGATGGCCGTGACCGACAGCACCAGCTGCCTTCCGGCCTCCTGCGCCATATCCGCCTCCCGGTGGCCGATGTACTGGGAGCAGACAATGGTTCCGCCGGTGGCCATGGCGGTGAAGACATAGAGCACCAGAATGTTGATGGAGTCCACCAGCGAAACCGCGGATATAGCGGCGGAGCCGGCGTTGCTGACCATCATGGTGTCGGCCGCGCCCATCAGGGCATTGAGTACCTGCTCAATCATCAGCGGAATGATGAGAGCCCAGACCTGTTTTTTCGTAAACATCCAAAAAACACCTTTAGAAAATATTTTCAGCTGCATATTATATTCTTTTGTTTGTTTTTGTCAACATGGACGGCGCATTTTCGTCAGATAGCCCTTGAAGCCGGGGCTTTCCCGTGGTAAACTGAGGAAAAAACGGAGGAATTCACCATGCAGAATATATTGTTGGTCATTGACATGCAGAACGATTTTATCGACGGCGCTCTGGGCACGGCGGAGGCTGTGAAGATTGTTGACAGGGCAGCGGAGAAGATCAGGGGCTTTTCCGGCAGAGTCATCTTCACCCGCGACACCCACGGCGAGGATTATATGAGCACCCAGGAGGGCAGAAATTTGCCCGTGCCCCACTGCATCAAAGGCAGTGCCGGCTGGCAGATCCGAAAGGAGCTGGAAGCGCTCCGCACGGAGCCTGCCGTTGACAAGCCCACCTTCGGCTCCGATGAGCTGGGAAAACTGCTGCAGCAGGCGGATCAGGAGGAGAAGATTGAGAGCATCACCCTGATCGGTCTCTGCACCGATATCTGCGTCATCTCCAACGCGCTGCTGGTGAAGGCCTTCCTGCCGGAGACGCCCATTATCGTGGACGCATCCTGCTGTGCCGGCGTCACCCCCGAGAGCCATAAAACCGCCCTTGCCGCCATGAAAGCCTGCCAGATCCAAGTGGTAAACGAATAAGAAATCCCCAAAGCCTGAACCGCCAAGCTCTTTTACAGCGGCTTAACCTTTCGCGCACCCCGCTGCTCACGCATCGGCCATTGGGCCTGCCCGGAAGCAGGCCAAGGAGGCTGCGGGCCCTGAGATTCGTATTGTAAAATAAAGCAGAATCCTTTATAATGAAAAGCGCAGACGTTGGTCTGCGCTTCGTTATGATAACAGGATGGGAAAAGCCATGGAAAAGGTCAATGAATTGTTTTTGCAGGCGCTGAAAGCCTCCCTTGAAAACCGACAGGTACCCTGGGAAGAGGAGCTTACGAGCGAGGAGTGGGCGGCGCTGTTCAAACTGGCGGATATGCACCATGTGCTGCCGATGATTTATGAGGCGGTCTATCACTGCCCTGCAGCGGCAAAAGCCGGGCCGATGCTCATGCCCTACAAGATGAAAACGCTTCAGATCGTGACCCTGCAGGCCATCAACACCAGCGAATTTCTGCAGCTGTATACGGCTCTGCGTCAGGCAGGGGTCACGCCGCTGGTGGTTAAGGGCATCATCTGCCGGGCGCTCTATCCGCAGCCGGACTTCCGCATATCTGCGGATGAGGATCTGCTGATCCCGGCGGAGCAGTTCCCCCTCTGCCATGAGGCCATGCTGAATTTCGGCATGGAGCTGATGGAGCCGGAGCAGGATATCCTCGCGGCCCATGAAGTGCCCTATGTGAAACAGGGCAGTCTGCTTCATATCGAGCTGCACAAGAGCCTGTTTCCGCCGGAGTCGGAGGCCTATGGGGAGCTGAATGGCTACTTTGACAGTGCCTTTGACCGGGCAGTACAGGAGGACATACAGGGTACGCCCCTTTTGACAATGGGATATACCGACCATCTGTTTTATCTGATCTGCCATGCTTTCAAGCATTTTCTCCACAGCGGCTTCGGGATCCGTCAGGTATGCGACATCTGCATCTTTGCCAATGTTCACGGCAAAGAGATCGACTGGCAGCAGGTATTGGACAACTGCCGGGAGATCCGCGCGGACAAGTTCACAGCGGCTCTGTTTATGATAGGGGAAAAGTATCTGACCTTTGATGGGGATGCCGCGGGCTATCCGGACGCGTGGAGGGAGATACCGGTGGATGAGATGCCGATGCTGGAAGAGCTGCTGGACTCCGGGGTATACGGTGCCGGATCCATGAGCCGAAAGCACAGCAGCAACATCACGTTAAACGCCGTCGCCGCCGACAGGCAGGGCAAACAGGCGGGAAACGGCGTTTTGGGTTCTCTCTTTCCCTCCGCCGATAAGCTGTCCGGGCGCTATCCCTATTTAAAGGAAAAGCCGCATCTTCTGCCGCTTGCCTGGGCTGACCGTATCGTAAAATACCGCAGGGAGACCGCCGCCTCTTCCGGGAGCAACAATGCAGCGGACTCCATCCGCATCGGCAGGGAGCGCGTGGAACTGCTGAAGCAGTACGGGATCATCAAATAAAAATATTGTCATCCGTTTCCGGATGACAATATTTTTGGTCTCGTTATTTTTCATCGGTTCCGTACAGAAAATCATGGAGGATCTGAGCGTTGGTCTCAAAGTCCACGGAGAAGAGGGAACGCCCCTGCATGCCGATCATCCCGCCGTAGGTGCCCTCCGCCGGGATGGTCATCTGCTCAAACTGGACGCCCAGGAAGTTCGGCGCCTGCGCCATCAGCTGCACGATCTCCCGCTTGGTAAAGTTGGTCTGCACATAGGGGAGAATGGTGTCGCACAGCTCATTGAGCGTCAGCAGGTCTGTCTGTTTGATGTTGTTCACGCAGGCCTGAATAACGGTTCGCTGCCGTTTGATACGGCTCCAGTCACTGTCGATGGCACGCAGACGGGCATAGGCCAGAGCCGCCTCACCGTTCAGATGGTTTGATCCGGCGCTCACGTTAAAGCCGCCGCCCACGCTGAGATATTCCGCCTCCGCGTAACTCAGATCCACATCGATGCCGCCCAGCAGATCCACGATTTTTTTCACGGAGGTGAAGTTCAGCCGCACATAGTGGGACACGTCCACCTGGAAGCAGGTCTGCACCTCCTTCAGCATCAGGGATGCGCCGCCATAGCGGAAGCAGTGGGTGAGCCAGTCGTACTGTCCCTCATACTCGCCCTCCAGTATGGGTACGCCCATGCCGCGCTCCAGACTGACCAGCTTTGCGCTGTGATCCTCAAGGTTCAGGCTCATGATCAGGATGGCGTCCGCCCGGGCAGAGGAAAACTCGGTTGTACGCTCGTCTGTGCCCAGTATCAGGATGTTGAGCACATCGTCGCTGGAACTTGCTTCCCCTTCGGGCAGAGCCGACGGATCTTTTCGCTCCAGGCCGGAGATATCCACATCGTAATCCGTCTCTTCTGCCTCGCCGGACGGCTCATAGGTTTCGGTGCCGTCGCTGTAATCGATCAGATTCAGCTTGCCGTTTATAAATATGGCGGCCGCCACGGCTATTGCAATGAACAGAAGCAGAACAACGAGCAGGGCGATGAGCCATGCTCTGCTTTTCTTCCCATGCTTTTTTTTCATGTTTAATTCCTTTCCGGCCTGTCCCTGCCGGCGCAGGGAGCAGGACGCAAATTCATGCAGGTAGGGGTAATTTGGCATCATTATAAATCCGCCGCGTCAAATTCGCAATACATTCCGAAAAGAATACCAAAAATTTTCCATTATTTGTTCATTTCGGCTGTGTACATTTTAAAACTCTTATGATATACTAAGCAAAGATTGTATGTAATTTATTTTACAATTGTATGTAATTTATTTTACAGGAGAAGGAAACGTGAAGCTACTAAAGATCAGAAACCCTCAGAAGGCCATACGCAGAACAGCGTTGGTGGCAGTTGATCTTATTCTGATAAATCTTTCGCAATTCTTGGCGCTGTTTATACGGTTCGAATTTTCCATGGAAGAACTGTTGGCCAGCGGATTTTTTGAGAATATCCTCCGCCTGGCGCCGGCGTATTCCCTGATGTGCATCGTCATCTTTGCCCTGTTTGGCCTGTATAACAGCCTCTGGGAGTATGTCAGTGTAACGGAAGCCGTACATACGGGTGAGGCCGCGGTTATAGCCGGCGTGCTGCAGTATATTGCCTTTCTGGTTCTGAAGCTGCCGATGCCCAGAAGCTTCCCGGTGATGAATATTCTGCTGCTCAGCTTTTTTACGGTCATGATGCGCTTCGCGTATCGGGTCGCGAGGGCGACCATCAACGGGCACGGTTCACAGAAAAAAGTGCGTACGCTGCTTATCGGCGCGGGAGCCGCCGGAGACATGGTACTCAGGGAGCTGAGATCCAGCAAGGAGTCCCATAATAAAATTGTGTGCATTGTTGATGACGAGCCGAGGAAACAGGGCTGCTCTCTTGGCGGGGTCCCCATTGTAGGCGGACGGGACAAGATCTGTGATGCGGTAAAGAAGCTTCGTGTCAGAGAGATCATCTTTGCCATTCCCTCATGCAGCCACTCCCAGCGCCGGGAGATCCTCAACATCTGCCAGGAGACCGGCTGCCCCATCAAAACCCTGCCGGGGCTTGTGGACATAGCAAACGGCAAGGTCACCATTCAGAAGCTGAGAAAGGTGGATATCGAAGACCTTCTGGGCAGAGACAGCGTCAGCGTGAACATGGACGAGATCGACCGGCATATCCGGGGCAAGACGGTTCTGGTGACAGGAGGCGGCGGCAGCATCGGCAGCGAACTCTGCCGACAGGTGGCGGCCCGTTCTCCCGGACGGCTCATCATTTTTGATATCTATGAGAATAACGCCTACTCCATACAGCAGGAGCTGAAGAGCAGCATGCCGGAGCTGGATCTGGTGGTGCGGATCGGTTCTGTCCGGGATAAAAAGAGAGTGCAGCAGATTTTCCAGGAGTACAGGCCGGATATCGTCTATCATGCGGCGGCTCACAAGCATGTGCCTCTGATGGAGGACAGCCCCAACGAGGCCGTGAAGAACAACGTATTCGGCACCTTTAACGTGGCAGAGTCTGCGGAGCAGTATGGCGTGGAGACCTTTGTGCTGATCTCCTCGGACAAGGCAGTGAACCCCACCAACGTCATGGGCGCTACAAAACGCATCTGCGAAATGATTATCCAGATGTTTGCCCGCAGGTCTCGGAACACAAAATTTGTGGCGGTCAGATTCGGCAACGTTCTGGGGAGCAACGGCAGCGTCATCCCCCTTTTCCGCCGGCAGATCGAGCAGGGTGGCCCTGTCACCGTCACCCACAGAGACATTATCCGCTACTTTATGACCATTCCAGAGGCGGTGTCCCTGGTCATGCAGGCGGGTGTTTACGCCGAGGGCGGGGAGATCTTCGTTCTGGATATGGGCGACCCTGTCAGAATCGATGATCTGGCAAGGAAGATGATCACACTCTCCGGTCTGGAGCCGGATGTGGATGTCAAAATTGTTTATACCGGCCTTCGTCCCGGTGAAAAGCTGTATGAGGAGCTGCTCATGAGCGAGGAGGGTCTGGAGAAAACAGCAAATAATCTGATCTTTATCGGCCATCCCAACGGCTTTTCGGATGAGGAGCTCATGGCGGGGCTGGACAGACTGTACGAGCTGTGTCAGGATAACTCCGAAAAGATTGTGGATGAGATTGCCGCAATCGTCAAGACCTACCACCACCCGGAGGAACCGGCGCCTGCCCGGGAAAAGATCCCGGCCCATGTATAAGGCATCACGGATAAATTAAGAACCGGCACGCGGAAGCGTGCCGGTTTTCAAGGTGAAGACAAAGAGTCTTTACCTTGAAAACTTATTCAGGCTCTCTGTCAATAGTTGGGGTAGAGCAAAAGGAAAAGAGCAAAGAAGAAGGA
>CAZESU010000040.1:0-16908 GCA_964515275.1 uncultured Oscillospiraceae bacterium | reverse complement strand
AATCCAATCCTCATCACCTCCGAAAAATGGGCGTGAAAAAAGCGCCTGTTTCCAATCGCTTTCAAAAATCGTGTTTAGTTTGTTGTTTCAGTAAGTCTGATTTATCTGCTGGTTATCTCTTTTCTACGCTTCATAAAGAATATAATCATGAGGGCGATATTAAGAATCAATGTCACAATGCTCGCTTCAATCTTGTAATCGCCGCCGGATAAAAAGATATTAGAAGAAGACTGCATCGTCAGCATATGAGGATAATCATCTGCCAGACTGACTTCTCCAAGAAAAAGTGCGCCAACAATATTCCATATCGCATGAGCCATGATCGGAGCAATTAGCGTCTTTTCCGACTCGTATAATGCTGTGGTAAATAAACACATAGTGATGACATTAATGACCGGAATAATCCCTGCCTCAAATGCTCCGCTGTGCATGAAAGTAAATAATGCCGTTGTTACTATTACCGCCGACGAAAGATTGTATCTTTTTTTCAGAAGCTGATATATGTAGCCCCTCACCAAAAGCTCCTGCATAATTACATTAATAAGTGCAGATATGATCCAGAGCCAGAGCATTGAGATGTCATTCTTACAAGTAACGATCAACTGCTTTGACAGGATAAGCACTCCTGAAGGAAGCCCAATCCAGATAATACCGATTATGGCTCCGACCAAGGTACCCTTACCAATATTATCTGCTATCGGAATCTTAATTTCTCTCTTTTCAAGTAACAGAAATATCACTGTAAAAGCAGCGATAACCGCAAGCGGTATCAATTCGGCAAAGAATCGCCACACCGCAGGATTGTCGCTTGGAATATCGATGATTCCTGAAAGTACAGCCCATCCCAAAAAGAAAATTATTATTTTCAAAATTATCAAAATCAGTTTTTTCATCTAATCATTCCTTAAACGCGGATTTGCGCTCTCACAACATAAAACAGTATACCTCTAACTTATGAACATTTCAACCGCCACGGCAGATTCTCAGCCAGTTTTTATCAGCCTGTCACACACAGTTAGAACTTTGTCTCCCCGTCCTGCATGCCCTCCCCTGCGGGGGAAAGCATTTTGCTCATACCGTCTCCGGCACACATTCCTCAATCTCCGTCACTGACACTTCAAAGGCGGTCTTTTCCACGGCACCCTCGTCGGTGACTTTTATGTAGCGGCGGCTCTGTATCCTGCCCTCCAGACACACCGTTGTGCCCACGCTCCACAGGGCGGCGTCTCTGGCTTTGGAGCCCCAGCAGATGCAGGGCAGATAGTCCGAGCGCCCGTAATGCCGGTTCACTGCCAGCATCAGGTCGCAGATATCCCGGCCCATGGGAGTGCATCGCAGGTTGGGCGCTTTGCAGAGTGTACCTCTGAGACGCACAAGGTTGCAGTCCTCCTCGTCACAGAAGTACAGCTCCCTGGCAAATACGGTGATCACCAGCTTTGCCCCCTCGCCCCGGCGGTTGTTGAAGGTGCGAAGCTCCCCTGTGACGCAGAGCTTTCCGCTGTCCTGAAGCTCAAGGGAGTTCATCTGCTCCTGCCGGATGATCACGTTCACCCTGTCCAGATTTCCGGACAGGCGGCTTACCTCCAGCGGGAAGCTGTAAAACTGCTGGCCCCGGCTGGAGTGGGAGTAAACAGGGCTGCCGGCGATGTGTCCGCACAGCCGCGTGTAGTTGTTCTCATTGTTCATGTCCATGGTAGGCTCCGTCCTTTTCGTTGAGATACTTCAATCTATTCACAGGCTGTACTTGAATATGACTGAGAAAAACGGTATAATATATAAAGCGAAAAGAAAAACGAAAAGGAGAAGGCACATGGATATCAAAGAAATTCTTGAAAAGTGCGACCATACTCTGCTGAGAGTGGACTGTACCAGCGCGGAGATCCGCGCACTCTGCGATCAGGGGATCAAATACAACTGCGCCAGCGTCTGCATCCCGCCCGCCCATGTGGCAGGGGCAAAGCGCTATGTAGGCGATAAGCTGAAAATCTGCACCGTGATCGGCTTTCCCAACGGCTACATGACCTCCACCGTCAAGGCTTTTGAGGCCGCCGACGCCATCAAAAACGGCGCGGACGAGATTGACATGGTGATCAATCTGTCCATGGTGAAGGACGGCTGCTGGCAGGATGTGGAGAAGGACATCCTGGCTGTGCGGGAGGCCACCCGGGGCTATATCCTGAAGGTCATCATCGAGTGTTGCCTGCTGACGGAGGTGGAGAAGGTCCGCCTGTGCCAGATCGTTGCCCGCTGCGGCGCCGATTATATCAAGACTTCCACCGGCTTTTCCAAGGGCGGAGCTACCCGCGAGGATGTAAAACTCATGCGGGAAAACTGCCCTGAGAGCGTAAAGGTCAAGGCCGCCGGCGGCATCTCTTCCCTTCAGGATGCAGAGGATTTTATTGCCCTTGGCGCAGACAGACTGGGTACCAGCCGTATCGTAAAGGCGGCAATGGAGCTTGAAAACGCGGAGGGCGCTCCTCAGGAGAATTACTGATGGATAACCGCCGTAAAAAAATCACCTACCGCCCCAGCAGGGCGGGAGCGGTGCTGGGTATCGCGGCGGGGGCGATTTTCGTCCTGATCGGCGTGCTGATTGTCATTCCCACTTTCGGAACCTTCGGGATCCTGTGGACGGCGGTGGCTCTGGCTATCACCGGGTATAATGCCTATCTGGCCTTTGGCGGAAAGTATGTGAGCCCGGAGATCCATATCGAGACCGAGGAGGAAGAGGAGCAGGCCCGAAACGATGTGAAGGAGCGGCTCCGGCAGCTGGAGGACCTGTATAACAGCGGCCTTGTCACCTATGATGAGTATATTGCCAAGCGGCAGGAGATCATCTCACAACTGTGAACAGCCGCCTGAGCAGCAGACAGAGTTCCGTGCCGGGGATGGACAGGAGAAACCACATCAGTATGAATTGAGGGCAGATTTGCCCCAGAAGATTGAAGCGCATGGCGGAGTAATCCCATACCTGCCAGTGCAGCCCCAGATTCACAATGCAGCCGGTGAGAAATTCCACCGTGGTTATCAGACAGGTGCTGAGTACCCACTTTTTGAAAAGGCTCAGCTCACTGCCGCTGACCAGGTACATCAGCGTGAAGCACAGCCCGCCGCACAGCAGCATCGTCCAGTGAGTCCAGCCCCGCCAGAGTATTTCAGTCAGTCCATAGAGGATACTCCCAAAGACAAAGACCGGCAGCAGTTCCATAATAATCTCCCTTCTGCCGCAAAGCGATCAGGATAAAAAGAAAAGGAAATCTCCCGCTGCGGCGGAAGGGAGATTCTTGGCATGTGCTGCGGCTGCCGCTTTCGCGGCGAGCAGCGCGCCATCTTTCAAATATTCGTGTGAACTTTCACACGAATCACCCCGGAACTATCTTTTCCCGGTACAGGTATTTTCATCCATGAAACGGAATATAATTTCTCGGAAAAAATACTTGACACAGAGAGATTTATCTGATATATTAATAAAGCTTAAAACAAAGAAGGTACGGCATCCCCGGCCTCACCCGGCGGTCAAAGACCAGCCGAGGTCAATAGAAGCATTGCCCCCCCTTATTGGGTAACGGTGTTTTTACGCGCGGATGCTGTGCATCCGCGCTTTTTTCGGAGGTGTTTCACAATCGCAACCGCTGTTCATCAAATCAACGAAGAGATCATTGACAAGGAAATCCGCCTAATCGGAAACGAGGGCGAGCAGCTTGGTATCATGTCCGCCGAGGAGGCGCTCAAAATCGCTGCTGAGCAGGATCTTGACCTGGTCAAGATCGCTCCGGGCTCAAATCCCCCCGTCTGCAAGATCATGGATTACGGCAAGTACCGCTTTGAGCAGACCAAGAAGGAAAAGGATGCCAAGAAGAACCAGCGCGTCATCGAGATCAAGGAGATTCGCATGTCTCCCAGCATCGGCGACAACGACTTCAACACGAAGCTGAAAAACGGTCAGAAATTTCTGGCAGACGGCAATCGTGTCAAGGTCTCTGTGCGCTTCAGAGGCAGAGAGATGGCCCACACAGAGATTGGTGAAGTGTTGCTGCGCAATTTTGCGGAGAAGTGTGCTGAAATTGCGAATATGGACAAAGCCCCCAAGCTGGAGGGCCGCAACATGTCCATGTTCCTTTCCCCCAAGCCGCAGACTCCGGCAAAGAAGCCTGCAAAGCCCAAGACCCCCAAGACCTCCAAGACCGGCGAGAGCGCCGAATAAGCCAGTATAAAACAGGCTCTGCCTGTATCAACCCAGTTACGGAAGGAGAAATTTATCATGCCCAAACTGAAGACCCATAGCGGTGCCAAGAAGAGATTTAATCTCACCAAATCCGGCAAGGTAAAACGCGCACACGCATTTAAGAGCCATATCCTCACCAAGAAGGACACCAAGCGCTGCCGCCGTCTGCGTTCCGAGGCTTATGCCGATGCAACCAACGCGGCAACCATCAAGAAAATGATCCCTTACAAATAAGGGCTGACGTGTAATAGGAGGATAATCAAATGGCAAGAGTTAAAGGCGCAATGATGACCCGCAAGCACAGAAATAAGGTTCTCGGTCTTGCAAAGGGTTACTGGGGCAACAAGTCCCGTCACTATAAGATGGCAAATGAGCAGCTGATGAAGTCCGGCCGCTATGCATACGTAGGCCGCAAGCAGAAGAAGAGAGACTTCCGCAAGCTGTGGATCACCCGTATCAGCGCAGGCTGCAAGATGAACGGCATGAACTACTCCACCTTCATGCACGGCCTGAAGCTGGCCGGTGTGGACATGAATCGCAAGATGCTGTCCGAGACCGCCATCCACGATCCCGCTGCCTTTACCGCTCTTTGCGATCTGGCAAAGAACGCACAATAAGGCACAGCAGGATATCATGATATATAAAATGCCGCCGGAATTATCCGGCGGCATTTCAGACCGTAGACAAAGTTATCGGCAATGAATATTCTTGCATGGGGAGATTGTGAAGAGGGGATGGGAGTCCCCTCTTCACGTTCAATTTTGCCTGATTCAGGTGGATTTTTGAATCCCTCTGAATCAGTTTTCAAGGTGAAGACATTTTGTCTTCACCTTGAAATGCCGCCGGAATTATCCGGCGGCATTTTCAGCTTGTCAAAAAAGTCCTCTTTATTGCACACAGGCTCCTTTCCAGAAGTCAATATTTCAGGCAGGGCAGATTTTTATTGACCATTATCAATAAAATTGGTATACTAATAAAATAGCAAACTTTTACAGAAAAAGTGCTGAAAAGCCTTTCAGCGCAGAATGGGAGATACAAGCGATGTCTTTGACTAATGGTATGATGACCCCAATCAACAACGAATCCGTGGTTCAGCAGGTCATAAATAAATTAACTGACGCTATCATTTCCGGAGAATTGAAGCCGGGTGATAAGCTTCCCACAGAAATGGAGTTGATAGAGGCTTTCCACGTCAGCCGTAACTCCTTGCGTTCCGCCATCCAAACGCTCAGGGCCTACGGCGTCCTGGAAGTGCGCCGCCCTGAGGGTACCTTCGTATGCACCAGCTGCTCTGCTCAGATTCTCAACCCCATGCTTTACAGTATTCTTCTGCAGAAAGACGATGCCTCTGAGGATCTGGTGGCTCTGCGCAAAATCATTGACAGCGGTATATCCCAGCTGGTAATCCGCCGCGGTCTGTCGGAGGCGGAGACCGCCGCTCTGGAGGCCGGCTACCGGAAGTTTGTGGCCCTGCTTTGGGCGGAGGACTACGATATTAACGCCATCTCCGCAGCGGACATGGAATTTCACCGGATCATTGCGGAAGCCACCCATAATTCTCTGGTTGTGATGCTGAATAACTTCCTGCTGAACATCACCAGCGAGTCCAGACAAAGAACCATAAAAAAAGTTTTTGACGAAAATAACCGCGAGTATCTTGTGCAAGCTCACCGAAGGCATCTGGACGCTCTCGAAAAAAAGCCCGGGTCGGACATCGAACAGGCTCTGGAGTTTAGTTATTTTTACTGGAAAAATTCTTTTAATTGGTGACTTTTCCACAAAATTTGTTTATTTTGCAGATTGCATCTTGACAACTGTAAAATAAAGTGTTTATTATTTACTTACAATGTTCAACATTGAACGTAGGACATAGACAAAAATTAGTCAAAGTACGGAAAAGTTCCATTTTTGTGTATTTTTCGGCTTGCTTTCTTTTTGTCAAAATTGTCAATGATTTAAGGAGGGATTCCCTTGTCCGATGAAAAGATCAAAGCACTGCAAGCACGGGCAAACGAGCTGAGAAAGATCGCCCTGACCATGATATATGAAGCACAGTCAGGACATCCCGGCGGCTCCTTTTCCGCAGCCGACATTGTTGCGGCACTCTATTTCTCCGAGATGCATGTGGACCCGAAGAACCCGAAGTGGCCCGACAGAGACAGATTCGTCCTCTCCAAAGGACATGTCTGCCCCATCCAGTATGCGGCTCTCGGCGTGCTGGGCTACTTCCCCGAGTCTGAACTCCACACGCTCCGCAAGGAGGGCTCCATTCTTCAGGGTCACCCCGATATGAAGAAATGCCCCGGTATTGATATTTCCACCGGCTCTCTGGGTCAGGGTACGTCCTGTGCCGTAGGCATGGCCATTGCCGGCAAGCGCGACAAGAAGGACTACCGGGTGTTCGCCATTGTCGGCGATGGCGAGATGAACGAGGGCATCGTGTGGGAAGCCATGATGACCGCCAACAAGTATCAGCTTGATAATTTCGTTCTGATTCTCGACAATAACGGCCTCCAGCTGGACGGCACCTGCGATCAGGTTATGCCTCCTTTGGACATATCCGCCAAGGCAGCGGCCTTTGGCTTTGAGACCTACGACATTGACGGACATGACATGGCTCAGATTCTGGAGGCTTTCGACAAGATTCGCCAGTCCAGAAACGGCAAGCCCAAGTTTATTAACGCCCACACCATTAAAGGAAAAGGCGTGGATTTCATGGAAAACAGGCTGGAATGGCACGGCACCGCTCCCAACGCAGAGCAGTATGCAAATGCCATGGCGCAGCTTGAAAGGGGGATAAACTGATGGAAAAAGGTAAGCTTGTTGCTACCCGCGATGGTTTCGGTGATGAGATCGTGGAAGTAGGCAAGGAAAACAGGGATGTCTATGTAGTCGACATAGATGTCGGCAAATCCTGCAAAACCGGAAAATTCTCCAAGACCCTGCCTGAGCAATATCTCAACGTAGGCATTGCCGAACAGAACGGCGCCGATGTGGCCGCCGGTCTGGCAACCACCGGAAAGATTCCCTTTGTTGTGACCTACGCAGTTTTCGGTTCCCTGAGAATGTGTGAGCAGATCCGTCAGGAAATCTGCTACCCTAATCTGAATGTTAAGATCGCCTGTTCTCACGGCGGCGTCACCCCCGCCAACGACGGAGCCAGCCACCAAGCCATTGAGGACATGGGCGTTCTTCGCACCATCCCCAACATGACGGTCATTATGCCGGCTGACTATGTCTCCGCCAGAAAGCTGGTTCGGGCAGCGGCCAACACCTACGGCCCCATGTTCATCCGCTTTACCCGCGATGCCATCCCCGTGATTTATGACGAGGATCAGGAGTTCACCATCGGCAAGGCCGTCAAAGTCCGCGAAGGCAAGGATGTGGCTCTGATTGCAGTAGGCGACACCGTGCGTCTGGCCATTGAGGCCGCCCAAAAGCTCAGCGAAGAGGGCATTGAGACCCGTGTTCTGGATATGCACACCATAAAGCCTCTGGATACGGAAGCCGTTGCCTCCTGCATCAATGAGATCGGCAAGATTGTCACCATTGAGGATCACAACATCCTCAACGGTCTGGGCAGCGCCGTTTGCGAGTGCGTCGCAGAAGCCGGTAAGGGCATCGTGCGCCGCATAGGTGTTCAGGACAAGTTCGGTCAGTCCGCTCCCTATGAGCGCCTGCTGGCCATGAACGGTATCACTGTGGAAAACATTGTTGCACAGGCGAAAGCCCTGCAACAGTGAAAAATAAAGAAATAGAAAGGAAAATAAAAATGAAGAAAAAGCTTCTTGCAATCCTCATGGTCGTTGCAATGCTGACTGCCCTGTGTGCCTGCGGCAGCACCACAACCACTACGCCCACGACCAGCGCTGCACCTTCCGAATCCGGCGACCCCGCCGCAGAGGGCGTCACCTATGACAGCCTTTCCATCATTTTGACCTGCAACGGTCAGTCCGACAGTGCCAATGACTGCATTGGTGCCAACCTCTTCAAGCAATATATTGAAGAACAGTCCGGAGGCGCCATCACCGTTACCATCTACAACAACGATCAGCTGGCCGGCGGCGACATGACCAAGGGTCTGGAGCTGGTAGTCAACGGCGATGTTCAGATCGACATTCACTCCACTTCCATCATCTCCCGTCTGGACAACAGTCTGATGGTCTCCTGCCTGCCCTGGACCTTCGACAGCTATGAAGACTGCGAGAACGCTTTTCTGGGCGGTACCGGCGGTGAGTTTGTTGCTTCTGTTCTATCTGAGCACGGCCTGACCTATCTGGGTGCTCTGCACAACGGCTTCAAGGCCATGACCTCCAGCAAGTGCCTCATCACCAAGCCCGAAGATCTGGTCGGCCAGAAGATTCGTACTCCCGGCGGTGACCTGTGGAACGGTTTCTGGAGCGCACTGGGTGCCTCTCCCCAAGCCATGTCCTGGTCTGAGGTTTACACTGCCATGCAGCAGGGCACCATCGACGGCCACGACAATAGCCTGAGCACCATCAACTCCGCAAACGTTCAGGAAGTTCAGAAGTACATCACCATTTCCAACCACACTTACGAAGCCTTCACCTGGACCGCAAACACCGCATGGTTTGAGGGCCTCAGCGCCGACACGCAGTCCCTGATCCGTGACTGCGCAGAGCAGGCCTGCCGCGATGCCAACGCTCAAATCGTGGCAAGCGAGGACGCCATCAAGGAATCCTTTGTCAACGACTACGGCTGCGAAGTTTATGAGCTGAGTGCCGACGAGATCGAAGTATTCAAGGAGGCTGTCGCCGATGTCACCGCTCAGTACGCTGCTGAGTACGGCGAAGAAGCCTGCGCCGCTTTCGGTATCGAAATCGGTTAATCCGCTGTTTCGGCTTCTCCGGTTTTCCGGAGAAGCCGAAATCATAAATCGCGCTTTTTTATTGTTGAAATGAGGGGATGTGCATGAAAAAAATTATCAAGATACTTAACCAGCTTGAGGACAACTTCTGCGCCATCATTCTGGCTATTATGACTGTTCTGGCTTTTGTCAATGTTATCGCCCGCTATGTGTTTCTTGCCTCTCTTCCCTGGGTAGAGGAGTTGAACCGGCTGGGTCTGGTAATCCTCACCTATGCGGGCGCGGCAACTGCGCTGAAAAACCATGCTCACCTTGGTCTTTCTATCATCACCGACAAGCTCCCGAAGACCGCTGCCAAGGTTGTTGCGGTTCTGGGATGCATTGCGGGCATTTTCTTCTGCTATATCGTCATCGACTATGGATTTAAAATGGTCAGCAGCGAGTACACCAATAACGTGCTGACTCAGGGAATGCAGTGGCCCGAGTACCTGTTTGGCCTCTGGCTGCCCGTAGGCTGCATCATTCTGGCCATCCGTTTTCTGCAGCAGGCCATCCATGTTTTTATTGATAAGGAGAATGAACAGACATGAATGCAGCGATTATTTTGTTCGGCGTTTTCTTTCTTCTGCTGTTTTTGAACGTACCTATTTCCATCTCCCTTGCAGTTTCCAGTATTGTGACTACAATTGCCTGCAAACTGCCCCTGAGCATGGTTGCGACGAATCTATATACCGCCGCCAACAAGTATGTGCTTCTGGCGATCCCTTTCTTCATTCTGGGCGGCAACATCATGGATGTCAGCGGCATCTCAACCCGTCTGATCGACTTCTTCCGCACTCTGGTGGGCCACACGAAGCACGGTCTGGCCATGGTTTGCGTCATTGTGGCCTGCTTCTTTGCCGCTATTTCCGGCTCCGGCCCGGCTACCGTGGCAGCCCTGGGTGCCATTCTGATCCCTGCAATGACCAAAACCGGCTATGACAAGGCCACCAGCGCTGCGCTGATGAGCACTGCCGGCGCTATCGGCATTGTCATCCCCCCGTCCATTACCTTTGTTGTTTACGGCTCCGTCACCGGCACCTCCATCGGTTCTCTGTTCATGTCCGGTATTATTCCCGGCATCCTCATCGGTATTGTGATCTACTGGGCCATGAAGATTTGTTCCCGTGACTGCCAACTGGTACAGCAGCCCAAGGCCAGCGGCAAGGAGCGCTGGCTTGCGTTCAAGAACGCTGTGTGGGGCCTGCTGATGCCCGTTATCATCTTGGGCGGCATCTACGGCGGCATTTTCACTCCTACCGAAGCCGCAGCCGTTTCCGCAATCTACGGCTTTATCGTAGGCATCTTTATATACCACACCCTGAAGCTGAAGGACATCATGCAGATTCTGCGTCAGTCCGTTTCCCAGACCGCAGTGGTCATGTTCATCATCGGCTGCGCTGCCGTATTCGGCAACACGCTCACCTTTACCGGTGTGGCCGCCAAGGCCAGCCAGGCTCTGATTGCCATCGCCGGCGGCAACAAGTACATCTTCCTGATGATGGTCAACATAATTCTGATCATTGCCGGCTGTTTCATCGATGCGAACTCCGCCCTGTACATTCTCTGCCCCATCCTCTTCCCCATTGCACAGACGCTGGGCATCGATGCGGTACACCTGGGCGCTGTCATGGTCGTGAACCTGGCTTTGGGTCTGATTACGCCTCCTGTGGGTGTCAACCTGTTCACCGGCTGCGGCGTTGCCGACATCCCTCTCAGTGCCATGATCAAAAAAATCTGGCCCTTTGTGCTGGCAGTTCTGGCAGTGCTTCTGCTGATTACCTATGTACCGGGTATCTCTACGCTTCTGCCTAATCTGATGGCGAGCTAAGAAAGGAGTCGAATAAACGATGAGAGCAGGATATATTGAAGACATCGGCGTAGCGTATTTCAGAGACGATATGCCTGAACCCCAGATTGAAAAAGTCGATGACGTGAAAATCCGTGTCCGCCGTTGCGGCATTTGCGGCTCGGAAGTACACGCATACTACGGAAAGCATCCCTTCCGTATTCCTCCTCTGGTTTCCGGCCACGAAGTGGCCGGGGACGTGGTGGAGATTGGCGAGGGCGTTACCCAGTTCAAGGTCGGCGACCGGGTTGTGGTGGAGCCTCACTACGGCTGTGGCGAATGCTGGTACTGCAAGCACGGCCTATATAATATCTGCACCAACAAGAAGGTGCTGGGTGCAGGCGGCTGGAGCGGTGCTCTGGGCGAGTACATTGTTACCCCGGAAAAGACCGTTCTGAAGCTGGCAGACAACCTGAGCTACGAAGAGGGTGCTCTGATCGAACCCGTGGCCAACGGCATGTATGCCGTACGCAACTCCAACATCACCAAGGATACCACCATTGCCATCATCGGCGCCGGCCCCATCGGCATCGGCGATTTCCTTTGCGCAAAGCTTTATGATCCCAGGCTCATCGTTATGGTGGATATTGCGGATTACAACCTGAGCAAAGCGCGGGAAATGGGCTGTGAGCACACCATCAACAGCCGTACCGAGAACCTGAATGAGCGGATTCTGGAGATGACCGATGGCGTGGGAACTGACTTGACCTTCCTGGCTTTCGGCGATGCCCCCACCGTGCAGCAGGCTGCGGAAATCACCCGCAGAGGCGGCACTATGGTGCAGCACGCTCTGATGCTGGACGGCATCGGCTTCCCCTATCAGATTCATCAGCAACATGAGCTGGAATTCAAGGCCTACAACATGTATCAGCGCAAGGACTTTGAACTGATTATCGATGCGCTGGAGCAGGGCCGGATGAATCTGAGCCACTTTATTTCCCAGCGTTACCCCATCGAGCAGTTCAAGGAAGCCATGTACATGGCAGACAAAAGACCGGAGCCGGTTCTGAAAGTCATGATGGAGTTCTGAAAAGCAATCCGGGCAGAATGTTTCCCTATAAAGTAAAAACAGGCGAAAATTGCTTGATTATGGATCATAGAAAGATTCCTCTGGCATAGTGACAGGACTTAAAATAAAGAAGGTACGGCATCCCCGACCTCACCCGGCGGTCAGAGACCAACTGCGGTTAATAAAAGCATTGTCCTGATAGAGAGTTTACGGTTTTTATGGGGCTGTCTTTTGAGACAGCCCCTTTATCCTTGTGGCGAAAATCCGGCTCATCCCATACCAATTATTCTTTCTTGCCCTTTTCAGGCGGATGGTGTATCATATTTCCCATGGAAAATACGAAGCTGAAAAAACCGAATATCAAGACACTGTACCGCCTCTGCCCGGCGGCTCACTGGGTGGCCCTTGTCAGCACACTTGTGATCGCCGCCCATCTGTTTACCCGGAGCAGTCACAGTCTGATGGTCTGGCTCTCGGAGAACCTTGTGCGCCCGATACACGGTTTTCTGGCCTCCCTGTGCTCCCATGTGAGCTTCTCCCTTGCCGAGCTTATAATCTATGTGGTTTCAGTCACTCTGATAGTTTACATAATATTAAGCATCATCAGACTTTTTCGCCGAAAAGAAAGACTTAAACAGGTTTACATAATTATAATGACCCTGCTGTCAGCCATACTTTTGATCTATGCGCTTTTCTGTCTGCTGTGGGGTGTTTACTACTATGGGGACGACTTTGAGGCCAAAAGCGGGCTGGAAGCCGGGGAGATATCCGTAGAGCAGCTGACGGCCGTGACGGCATATTTTGCAGACATGGCAAACGAATACTCCACTCGTGTGACAAGAGATGAAAACGGACTCTATGCGGCGGACAGGACGGCAATACTGGAGCGCTCGTCAGAGGTGTTTGACGGGGTGGAGCAGCTTTTTCCCTGCCTTGCGGGGCCGAAGGTGGAGGCCAAGCCCTTTGCCTGTTCCCGGATTCTCAGCTATCTGGACTTTACCGGCTTTTTCTTTCCTTTTACGGCCGAAGCCAATGTAAATGTTGACTTCCCGCCCAGTCTCTTTGCTTCTACCGTAGCCCACGAGCTGTCCCACCAGAGGGGAGTGGCCAAGGAGCAGGAGGCCAATTTCGTGGCGGTACTGGCCAGCTTCACATATGGCGATGCGGATTACTGCTATTCCGCTGCGCTGCTGGCCTATACTCATCTGGGCAACGCCCTGTACAGTGCGGACTACGAGGCATGGCGGCAGGTATATTCCGGCTTGAACGAGTATGTGCGGGCGGATTTTGCCAGCAACCGGGCCTATTGGAAACAGTTTGAGACCCCGGTGCAGACCGTCTCCAACACCGTGTATGAGGGCTTTCTGCAGAGCTATGATCAGAAGCTGGGACTCAGGAGTTACGGCGCGTGTGTGGATTTGCTGGTGAATTATTATTACGAGACAGCGATGGCGGCGAAATAAAAAGAAATTGCCCAAAACGGGAAAATAATTCTTGACAAAAGCCCAAATATGAGTATAATAATCCTTGCGTTTAGCGGGATTGTGTAAAGGTAGCACAGCGGACTCTGACTCCGTATGTGAGGGTTCGAATCCTTCTCCCGCTGCCAAAGTAAAACAGTCCACCCAACAGGGTGGGCTGTTTTTGTTTATCGGCAGCCGGGTTGACAGCGATTAATATGAATATCCTCATCAAAAAATCTGAATTGACTTGTTTGATGCAATATGATAACATATCTTATACTTATCTGTGGGAGGTAAAAAGTTATGAACATTCAGACCTTGAAAACCAAGGACCTGTGTGAGAGCGCCAAGAATGGCGGCTGCGGCGAATGCCAGACTTCCTGCCAGTCTGCTTGCAAGACCAGCTGCGGTATTGCCAATCAGCAGTGCGAAAATAAACAGGAGAAGTAAGCAAGCCGATTCACAGAAATGCCGCCGGAAAGGCGGCATTTTTCTGATAATTAATACATAACAGGAGAAAAAGATGATACATTGCTATAAGCTTGGCGGCTTGAATATCGTACTGGATATCTACTCCGGATCGATCCATGTGGTGGATGAGGCCTCATACGATGTCATTGAGATGTATGAGAGCAAAAGCAGGGAAGAGATCGTCACCGAAATTCTTGCCAAATATCCCGACCGCGAGGATGTAACCAGGGAGGAGATCATAGCCTGCTGCGATCAGATCGAACAGCTGAAAAGTGCCGGAAAGCTCTTTACGCCGGATACCTTTGCCCCCATGGCAGGGACGTTGAAGCAGCGTTCCGCCGGCGTTGTGAAAGCGATCTGCCTGCATGTGGCCCATACCTGCAATCTCAATTGCGCCTACTGCTTTGCCAGTCAGGGCAAATATCATGGCGACAGGGCCATCATGAGCGTTGAAGTGGGCAAACAGGCACTGGATTTTCTGATAGAACATTCGGCAGGCCGCAGGAATCTGGAAGTTGATTTCTTTGGCGGGGAACCGCTGATGAATTTTGACGTGGTCAGGCAGCTGGTGGCCTATGCCCGGAGCCGGGAGAAAGAATGCGGCAAGAACTTCCGCTTTACCCTTACCACAAACGGTATGCTGATTGACGATGATGTAATAGATTTTGCAAACCGCGAAATGAGCAATGTGGTGCTGAGCCTTGACGGACGAAAAGAGGTTCACGATCGTTACCGCGTGGATTATGCAGGAAACGGCAGCTGGGAGCGGATTGTCCCCAGGTTTCAGAAGCTGGTGGAAGTGCGCGGCGGTAAAAATTTCTATATGCGCGGTACCTTTACCCATGCAAATCCCGATTTCCTGAAGGATATCGAGGAAATGCTGCGTCTGGGCTTCACGGAACTGAGCATGGAGCCTGTGGTCTGCGCACCGGGAGATCCCGCTGCTCTGACCCGGGAGGATATGCCCATTGTGATGGAACAGTATGAGAAGCTGGCGGAGCTGATGCTGCAACGGTATCGTGAGGGCAGACCCTTCACCTTCTATCACTATATGATCGATCTGAAGGGCGGCCCCTGCATTTATAAGAGAGTATCCGGCTGCGGCTCGGGCACGGAATATATGGCGGTAACGCCCTGGGGCGACCTGTATCCCTGCCACCAGTTCGTGGGCGAGGAGCGGTTCAAGCTGGGCAACGTGTGGGACGGTGTGACCAATCCTTCGGTTCAGGACGAATTTGCTTCCTGCAATGTATATACCCGCCCGGAGTGTAAGGACTGCTGGGCAAAGCTCTACTGCGCCGGCGGCTGCGCCGCAAACGCTTATCACGCCACCGGGTCCATCTCCGGCGTTTACCGATATGGCTGCGAGCTGTTCCGCAAGCGCATGGAGTGCGCCATCATGCTGGAAGCGGCAAAGACCATACAGAAACCATGATGGAAACACCGATCTGCGACTTTGTAAAGGCATATGCGGGGAGCGATCCGCTGCGGCTGCATATGCCCGGGCATAAAGGGAAAGGCTTCCTGGGCGTGGAGGCGCTGGATATTACCGAGATAGACGGGGCCGACGTGCTGTACAGAGCGGATGGCATTATCAGACGCAGCGAGGATAATGCTGCGTCTGTGTTCGGTACGGCAAAGACTCTGTACTCTGCGGAAGGTTCTTCCCTGTCCATCCGGGCCATGCTCTATCTGGCGGTGCTGTACGGAAAGGCAACGGGCCGCCGGCCGCTGATCGCCGCCGGCCGCAATGCCCATAAGGTCTTTATGACGGCTGCAGCCCTCCTGGATATGGATATTGTGTGGATCTTCCCGGAGAGCCGGGAAAACATCCTCTCCTGCGAAATAACCGGGGAGATGCTGGAGAACGTTTTAACGGCTATGGAAGAGAAACCAGTAGCCGTTTATCTGACAAGCCCGGATTACCTGGGCAATGTGGCCGATATCGGCCAGCTTTCCCGGGTGTGCCGCAGGCACGGTGTTTTGCTGATCGTGGACAATGCCCATGGTGCATATCTGAATTTCCTGCCGGAAAGCCGCCATCCCATTGCGCTGGGTGCCGATATGTGCTGCGATTCGGCTCATAAGACCCTGCCGGTGCTGACCGGAGGGGCCTATCTGCATATTTCAAAGGCTGCGCCGGAACTGCTCCGGGAACAGGCGGAAAACGCCATGTCCCTCTTTGCGTCCACCAGCCCTTCCTATCTGATCATGCAGTCTCTGGATATGGCCAACCGCTATCTGGCGGAGGGGTATCGGGAAACGCTTGCCCAATTCTCGGAAAAGGTTTTGAATCTGAAAGACCGTTTGACTGCCATCGGGTATACGCTGGTGGGCACAGAGCCTCTGAAGCTGACGATCGATGCCAGACCCTATGGATATACGGGGAAAGAGCTGGCACAGCAGTTGTCGGCACAGAATATCATCTGCGAATTTTATGACCCCGACTATGTAGTCATGATGCTGACGCCGGAGTGCGGCGAAAGCGCCCTCACGCGGACAGGAGAAGCACTCTCGGCGGTGAAAAGGAAGCCTGCCATTCCAGGGCATATGCTGCCCGCAACAAGGCCGGTGAAAAGACTTTCGCCCAGAGAGGCACTGTTCTCCGCATGCCATGTGCTGGACACGCCTGCGTGTCTGGGCAAGGTGCTGGCATCCGCAACGGTCAGTTGTCCGCCTGCCATTCCCATCGTCGTTTGCGGTGAGGTGATTGATGAGGCGGCCATTCGGCTTATGGAGTATTACGGGATAGAGAAGTGCTGTGTCATCGACTGAAAAATGGCCCATCGGGAGCCGTTTGTCAAGACATTTTTTCTGATTTTTGAAATGGAATCGGCAGAAAGCAAAATCAGGAGGCAAGCCGACTTGCGCCGACCTTGTGAAGCCTGCGCTCATGTGCTATAATCAGGGCAGTTCGACAAATCAGTATTTATGGAGGAATATAGATGCGGATAGAGACGCCGAGAATATATGTCAGAGATTTTAGCCCAGATGATGTTGATGATTTACACGAAATACTTGGTG
>CAZESU010000039.1:0-17484 GCA_964515275.1 uncultured Oscillospiraceae bacterium | reverse complement strand
TATGATAAAGGATAAATTATACAATTTTCTAAAGATTTTACAAAACATGGCTTTATAAAAATAAATTTTTTGTAAATTCGGTTAGATTGACAAAAAATACAGGTAAAACTATAATATTTTCAACGCAAAGGCGCGTGGATGTTTTTTCGTACATCTGCGTGCTTTTCCCTTTTTTTCAGGGCAGGCATAAGGCCTGAGCGACAAATCATTAGGAGGATCAATAAGATGAAGAAACTGAACCTGCTCAGCATACTGCTGGTTATCTGCATGATATTCAGCCTCACCGCCTGCGGCAGCAGCGCATCCACTCCCCAGTCATCCGCTCCCGCAGCCGAGGGCAGCTCCGAAGCCGCCGGCGATCCCATCATCATTGGTGTCATTTCCCCCAACACCGGCGCTCTTGCTGCATACGGCCACGGTATTGTTACCGGTGTTGACCTTGCTGTAAAAGAGATCAACGCTGCCGGCGGTATCCTCGGCCGTGAGGTACAGGTCATCAAGACCGATGACCAGAGCGATCCCACCGAATGCCTCAACGCTTTCAACTCTCTGGTTTCTCAGGGCGTCGGCCTGATCATTGGCTCCGCCACTTCCGGCTGCACCTCCGCTATTACTGATGCTGCAAACGAAGAAGAGGTTTGCCTGCTCAGCCCCACCGCAACCGCAGACTCCATCACCACCGAGGACGACTTTATTTTCCGCGCCTGCTACGCTGACAGCTTTCAGGGCGCTATTGCGGCAGCCTATGCAAAGCAGGCAGGCTATGACAGGGTCGGCGTTGTCTACTGCGCAGCCGACGTTTACTCCAAGGGCCTGTACGACTCCTTCTCCTCTGCATGTGCAGAGTACGGCATTGAGGTAGCCGCTTCCGAGTCCACCGCTTCCCTCGATGTTCAGGACTACACCAACCAGTTCACCGCCATGGTCACCGCAGGCGTTGACTTTGTTTATGCTCCCTTCTACTATGACGTTATCGGCCCCTATGTTGTACCTCAGGCCCGTGCGGCCGGCTACGCCGGTGTTATCATGGGCGCTGACGGCTATGACACCACTCCCGATTACGTTGTCGAGGGCGCAGATCTGACCTCTTTCAACAATGTTTACTGGACCAACCATTACGATCCCTCCGATACTTCCGAGAAGGTCAGCTCCTTTGTTAATGCCTACGAGGCAGAGTACGGCAGCATCCCCAGTGCATTTGGCGCAACCGGTTATGACTGCATGTACATTTACAAAGCCGCTATCGAGGCTGCTGCCTCCGCCGAGTCCACCGCTGTCCGCGATGCGTTGGCCGATACCTCCGCTGTTTACGAGTGCGTGACCGGTACCTTCTCTCTGGATGAAACCGGAACTCCCGTCAAGGGTGCTGCAATCATCTCCTTCGTATCTGACGGCTCCTCTGTCAGCTCCAAGCTGGTTGACGTTGTTACCGAGCTCCCCTGATGCGGCGACGCGAGAAAAAGCAAGATTGACTGAAACCACCGCAATGCGGCAGGGACGCTTTCGGGCTTCCTGCCGCAGCTTGTATGGAACCGGTAGAAGAAAGGACAGATCCCGTGAGTACATTTTTTCAGACACTGATCGTTGGGCTGAGACTGGGCAGTATATATGCGCTTATCGCGCTGGGCTATACTATGGTCTATGGCATTATCCGACTGATCAACTTCGCCCACGGCGACTTCATTATGGTGGGCGGTTATACGATGATTTTTACCATACCTGTCGTGTCAGCCTTTGGACTTCCCGCCTGGGCGGCAGTGGTGGCAGGCATTGTGGTCTGCGTCCTTGTAGGCGTGGGCACAGAGCTGATCGCATACAGGCCTGTGAGAAAGACCGGCACTGCCATGACCGCGCTGATAACTGCCATTGCGATGAGCCTTTTCCTTGAAAACCTGGCGCAGGCTATCCCTGCTATCGGCCCGAACCCCAAGGTTTCCAGCCAGATCTTTACAGCCGGCGGTATCAGCTTCGGTTCCGTGACAATGGAGTACACCACCATTATCACTATCGTTATCAGCGCGGTAGTCATGGTCATCCTGTATGAATTCACCCAGAAAACCCGTCTTGGCAGAGCCATGCGCTGCGTGTCCGAGGACAAGGCCGCGGCGACCCTTATGGGCATCAACGTGAACCATACGATTCTTCTCACCTTTGCCATCGGCTCCGGCCTCGCTGCTGTGGCGGCGCTGATGTACATGGCTCAGTACCCCAAAGTGTATACCACTATGGGCAGTCTTCTGGGTCTGAAGGCTTTCGTATCCGCTGTTCTGGGCGGCATTGGCGTCATCCCCGGCGCAGTGCTGGGCGGGATTGTCATCGGCCTGGTGGAGTCCTTTACCACCAGTTACATATCCTCCAGCATGGCAGATACCTTTGTGTTCCTGATCCTGATCATTGTGCTGGTCTTAAAGCCTGCGGGCATTATGGGAAAGAATGAGGGTGAAAAGGTATGAAAAAGAATAAAACCGGCTTCGGCTATCTGCTGAATACCATCGTTATTATCCTGCTCTTTACCGCTTTCCAGATTCTCACCGGCATATATGGCTCCGACGGACCTTTTAAGCTGGTAATCGTGCCCTGCCTGTGGCAGTGCTGTTATCTGATCATTCTTGCCGCTTCTCTGAACCTTGTGCTGGGCTTTCTGGGCCAGCTGTCTCTGGGCCATTGCGGCTTCATGGCTATCGGTGCCTATACCGCAGCCCTCCTCAGCCTTGCCTGTGAGCGCGCCGGCGTGTTTCAGGAGAAAGAGGGTGCCGTATTTATACTGATCCTCTTTGTCTGTATTATCGCTGCCGGTATCCTTGCCGCACTGGTTGGCCTGCTGGTGGGTATCCCTGCACTGAGACTGAAAGGCGACTATCTGGCCATTATTACCCTGGGCTTTGGCATGATCATTGTGAATATCATCAATAACCTGCCCTTCTGCGGCCAGGATGGTCTGTCCCAGGGCTCTGCTGCAGCCTCTCTGTACAAAAACGGTCTGGGCTTTGGCAGCAAGGGCAAGGTCACCTTCCTTTGGGTGGCGCTGCTGGTAACCGTCGTCTGCATCACTTTGATGTTCATGTTCATCCGTTCCAAGTACGGAAGAGCCATCAAAGCCATCCGCGATGACGAAATTGCCGCCTCTGCCTCCGGCATCAATACTTCCTACTATAAAGTATTTACCTTCTCTTACTCCGCTTTCTTTGCCGGCATTGCCGGGGCACTGTACGCCTGCGCAAACGCTACGCTGTCCACATCTTCCTTCGCCTTTACAAACGGCGGCATTCTGAACTCCACTTTTGTGGTGGTCATGGTGGTGCTGGGCGGCATGGGCTCCATCACCGGCTCGGTTGTGGCGGCAGTGATCATGTTCCTTGTGAACTACCAGATCAAAAACGGCACATGGGTGGCGGCGCTGCCTTCCGCTGTGCAGGGCGTTTTTGAGTACCCCATGCTGGTGTATGCCATCGTACTGATTATCGTCATCATGTTCCGCCCCAGGGGGATCTTCGGCACCTACGAGTTCTCGCTTATGAATCTGGGACGGGATCTGAAGAAGTCGGCCTCCCGCAAAGCCGCCGAGAGAGCTGAGAGAAGGGGGGCAAAGAGCCATGGCTGAGCAGCAGAATGTTCCTGTGCTGGAGACCAGAAAACTGGGTATCAGCTTTGGCGGACTGAAAGCCGTCAACGATTTCAACATCAAAATCTATCCGGGTGAACTGGTTGGCCTGATTGGTCCCAACGGCGCAGGCAAGACCACGGTTTTCAACCTGCTCACCGGCGTATATGCACCGACAGAGGGCACCGTGCTTTTAAACGGCGTACCCCTGAACGGGAAAAAGACCCATCAGTTCGTGGCAGCGGGTGTGGCCCGTACCTTCCAGAATATCCGCCTTTTCAAGCAGATGACGGTCATCGACAACGTCAAGACCGCCTTTACCAAGGATATCAGCTACAACCTTTTTGACGCCACCTTCCGTACCGGGAAGTTCTGGAAGACCGAGAAAGCGATAACGGAAAAGGCGATGGAGCTGCTGGCTATCTGCCATTTGGAGGATAAGGCCGACGTAATGGCTTCCAGCCTTCCCTACGGTCAGCAGAGAAAGCTTGAGATCGCCAGAGCGCTTGCCACCGATATGAAGCTGCTGCTTCTGGATGAGCCTGCTGCCGGTATGAACCCCACCGAGACGGCGGAGCTTCTGGAGTGCATCAACACCATCCGCAACACCTTTGGTGTGGCGATCCTGCTGATCGAGCATGATATGTCGCTGGTCATGAACGTGTGTAAGCGCATACAGGTTATTGACTACGGTCAGACCATCGCCTCCGGCTCGCCTGCGGAGATTGCGGCAAATCCGAGGGTTATTGCCGCCTATCTCGGACAGTGAGGAGGAAAAACATGCTTGAAATTAAAGACCTGAACGTTTTTTACGGTGCTATCCACGCCCTGAAAGGCATATCCCTTACTGTGGGGGAGGGCGAGCTGGTGTCTTTGATCGGGGCAAACGGCGCCGGTAAGACCACAACGCTGCACACCATCTCCGGCCTTCTTACCGCTGCTTCCGGCTCCGTCACGCTGGACGGCAAAGATCTGCAGAAGGTGGCTCCCAATAAAATCATCGGCATGGGCCTTTCCCATGTGCCCGAAGGACGCCATGTTTTCTCCCGAATGACCGTGGAGGAGAACCTGCGTATGGGCGCGTATATTATCCGGGATCAGAAAAAGATCAGCGAGAATCTGGAAAGCGTCTACTCCCACTTTCCCAGGCTGAAAGAGCGCAGCCGTCAGCTTGCGGGCACTCTCTCCGGCGGCGAACAGCAGATGCTTGCCACCGGGCGCGCCCTTATGACCGACCCGAAGATCGTGCTGATGGATGAGCCTTCCATGGGTCTGTCTCCGCTGCTGGTGAAGGAGATCTTCTCCATCATCGAGGAACTGCACAGGAGCGGTATAACCATCCTTCTGGTGGAACAGAACGCAAAAATGGCCCTCGCTGTGGCCGACAGAGCATATGTTCTTGAAACGGGCACCATCTCCATGTCCGGCAGGGCATCGGAGCTTGCTGAGGATGACAGAGTGCGTAAGGCATACCTTGGTGCATAAGGAGGCGCAAATCATGGATAAATTCGTTATTACCATAGCGCGTGAGACCGGCAGCGGCGGACTGAATATCACCCGCAAGCTGTCGGATGCGCTTGGCGTTCCCTATTATGACAGAGACCTTCTGAGAAAGGCCTCGGAGTTCAGCGGTATACATGAAAAGTTCTTTGGCGCGGCAGACGAACGCATCGGTTTGAAGGAGATGCTCTCCGCCGCAGAGAAGGTCTACACCGGAGAGGTGCTTCCTCCGGACAGCGATGACTTTACCTCTACCAGAAACCTTTTCAGTTTCCAGGCCAGAATCATAAAGGAACTGGCGGAGACCGAAAGCTGCATTATTCTGGGCCGCTGTGCAAACTACCTGCTTGCAGACAGAAGCGATGTGCTGAGAGTGTTTATCCATGCCCCTCTTGAGGCAAGACAGGAGCGTGTCGCCTCCTACTCGCTGGCGTGGAGCGGACGTGAGGTGACAAAATACATCCGCCTTGAGGATAAGCGCAGAGCCTCCTATTACCATTACTACACTGGTGAAGAGTGGCGCGATGCGGCAGGTTATGATCTGAGCCTTGACTCCGATGTTCTGGGCGAGGATGGCTGCGTTCAGCGCATACTCAGCGTTTTGCCCCAACTCACGAAAAAATAAGGAAAACAGGATTACCGTCATCCTGAGCGGCACAGACTGCTCGGGATGACTTTTTTATATCGCGCCCGACAGATGAAAATAAAAAAACAGTAGACAAAAGAAAAAATAGTTGTATAATTGTATACAATTATACAAGAGCACAAAAAAGGAGGGATTTCAGATGCTCGAGCTGTCGCCCAAGACCAACCTGCTGGAGGAAAATGACTATAAATATTCTCTTCAGGACGTGCCGGAACCTATACTTTACCGGAATGTATACAGCTATGATGAGGTGCCTAAAGTGGCCTTCAACCACAGGCGGGTGCCCATGTCCATGCCTGAGGATATATGGATAACAGATACCACCTTCCGAGACGGGCAGCAGTCCGTAAATCCTTACACACCGGATCAGATCGTTGACCTTTACAAACTCATGTCAAAGCTGGGCGGACCCTACGGCATCATCCGCCAGACCGAGTTTTTCATATACAGCAAGAAAGACCGGGAGGCTGTGGAACGCTGTATGGACCTGGGGATGCGTTTCCCGGAGATCACCACCTGGATCAGGGCCAGCAAGGAGGATTTCCGGCTGGTTCGGGAACTGGGTATTCGGGAGACGGGTATATTGGTCTCCTGCAGTGATTACCATATTTTCAAAAAGCTGAAAATGACCCGCCGGCAGGCCATGGAGCACTATCTTGCCACCGTGAAGGACGCTTTTGATGCCGGCGTCATGCCCCGCTGCCATCTGGAAGATATCACAAGGGCAGACTTTTACGGCTTTGTGGTGCCCTTTGTAAACGAGCTCATGAAGCTGTCCAGAGAGGCGGATATTCCTGTCCGCATCCGAGCCTGCGACACGATGGGCTACGGCGTGCCCTATACCGAGGTGGCCCTGCCACGCAGCGTGCCCGGCATTATTTACGGTCTGCAGCACTACTCCGATGTGGAAAGCGCCTATCTGGAATGGCACGGTCATAACGACTTTTATAAGGCCGTGGCGAATGCCTCCACTGCTTGGCTGTATGGAGCCAGCGGCGTGAACTGCTCCTTGCTCGGTATCGGTGAGCGCACGGGCAATATTCCTCTGGAGGCCATGGTGTTTGAGTATGCATCCCTTCGCGGCTCCATGGATGGCATGGATCCCACGGTCATAACGGAGATTGCGGATTATTTCTCCGAGAAGATCGGATACAAGGTGCCGCCCATGACCCCCTTTGTGGGCAGGAATTTCAACGTGACAAGAGCCGGCATCCACGCCGATGGGCTTTTGAAGGACGAGGAGATCTACAATATCTTCAACACCGAGAAGCTCCTTGACCGGCCTGCGTCGGTTGCTATCAGCAAGACATCCGGCCTTGCGGGCATCGCCTACTGGATCAATCAGAATTACCGGCTCAGAGGACTGAATATACTGGAAAAGCATGATGAGCTTGTGCAGAAGGTAAAGCTCTGGGTGGATGAACAGTATGAGGGCGGACGCACAACCTCCCTTTCAAACGAGGAGCTGGAGCAGAAAATTGAGGAGCTTTCCGGCGGAAAGCTGAGGAGGCATTGAATATGAGAGAACACAAAAGCATATCCATTGCAGATCAGATCTTTGAGCAGCTGGAGCGGGATATTCTCAGCGGCAAATATCCCCGGGGCGAGGTTCTCAGCGAAATGCGTTTGTCCACCGAGCTGGGCGTCAGCCGTACGCCAATAAGAGAGGCTATCCGTCGTCTTGAGCAGGAGCACATTCTGGAGGAGTGCGGCAGAGGCGTTGTAGTGGTGGGCATATCCAGAGAGGATATGCTGGATATGTATGAAATACGCATTCAGATCGAGGGCCTGGCGGCAGCCAGAGCCGCCGAAAATATCAGCCAGGAACAGCTCCAGGAGATGGGCGACATTCTGGACCTGCAGCGTTTTTACATCGAAAAGCAGGAGAGCGGCGGCGCTGACAGCTCAGACCATATCAAAAATCTGGACTCCCGTTTTCATGAGCTGCTGTATAAAAGCTGCGGCAGCAAGGCCTATTGCGACACCCTGCTGCCCATGCACAAGAAGATGACCAAGTACCGCAAGGCCTCTGTCCGAAAGCACAGCCGGGCGGTGCACTCCCTGCAGGAACATATGGCTATCTATGAGGCATTGAAGGCCCACGACAGCGATCTTGCCGCGGAGCTGACAATACAGCATGTAAAAAACGCCAGAGACAGTATTATGGGGATGGAGATATAAAACGATGGGAATGAACATTGTTGAGAAGATAATCAGTACGCACCTTGTGGGCGGCAGCATGGTGAAGGGAGAGGAAGCGGCTCTGAAAATAGATCAGACTTTGACCCAGGACGCCACCGGCACCATGGCCTATCTGGAATTCGAGTCCATGGGGCTTAAAAGAGTAAAAACCGAGCGTTCCGTGGCCTATATTGACCATAACACGCTCCAGTCCGGCTTTGAAAATGCCGATGACCACCGGTATATCCAGTCGGTGGCAAAAAAGCATGGTATCTGGTTTTCCCGCCCCGGCAACGGCATCTGCCATCAGGTGCATCTGGAGCGCTTCGGCGTGCCGGGCAAGACCCTGATCGGTTCTGACAGCCACACCCCTACAGCCGGAGGCCTGGGTATGCTGGCCTTTGGCGCAGGCGGCCTGGACGTGGCAGTGGCCATGGGCGGCGGCGCATACTATATCACCATGCCGAAGGTCATCCGTGTGGAGCTTGCCGGAAAGCTGAGACCCTTTGTGACCGCCAAGGACGTGAGCCTTGAGATCCTGCGTATCCTGTCCGTCAAGGGCGGCGTCGGTGCCGTGATCGAATGGGGCGGTGAGGGCGTCAAGACCCTCAGTGTGCCCGAGCGGGCCACCATAACCAACATGGGCGCAGAGCTGGGTGCTACCAGCTCCATCTTCCCCTCCGATGAGCTGACGAGACAGTTCCTGAAAGCCCAGGGCAGGGAACAGGATTTCACCCCCATCGAGAGCGACCCCGACGCAGAATATGACCGGGTGATTCCCATCGACCTGTCCTCTCTGGAGCCGCTGATCGCCTGTCCCCACATGCCGGACAATGTGGTCACGGTCAAAAGCCTTGCGGGGACGAAGGTGGATCAGGTCTGCCTCGGCTCCTGCACCAATTCCTCCCTGATGGATATGCTGAAGGCTGCAAAGCTTCTGAAAGGCAGAACCATTGCCCCGGGCGTGAGCCTTTCCGTATCCCCCGGCTCAAGGCAGGTGCTGACGATGCTTGCCGACTGCGGCGCTCTGTCCGATATCCTTGCCAGCGGCGCAAGACTGCTGGAATGCGCCTGCGGTCCCTGTATCGGCATGGGATTCTCGCCTAACTCCGGCGGTGTCAGCCTGCGCACCTTTAACCGCAACTTTCTTGGGCGCAGCGGCACATCGGATGCAAAGGTTTACCTGGTCTCTCCGGAGACTGCCGTGGCCTCTGCTCTGACGGGAGAGATCACCGATCCGAGAACGCTGGGACTTGATGAGATAAGCGTCTCCCTGCCGGAGAGCTTCAAAATTGATGACAGTGCCGTACTTCCTCCCGCCCCACAGGAGGAGGCGGGCAGCGTAGAAGTGCTCCGCGGCCCGAACATCGGCAGGCTGCCGGAAGGAAAGCCTGTGGGCGACAGCATTGAGGGAGAGCTGACCCTGAAACTTGGCGACAATATCACCACCGACCATATCATGCCTGCCGGGGCAAAAATACTGCCCTACCGCTCCAACATTCCGAAGCTGTCCGAATTCTGCTTCGGTGTCTGCGACAAGAGCTTCCCGGAGCGGGCCAAAGCGGCAGGGGAGAGCATCCTTGTCGGCGGCGTGAACTACGGTCAGGGTTCCTCCCGGGAGCATGCGGCGCTGGTGCCGCTGTATCTGGGGGTGCGGGCAGTGATTGCGAAGAGCTTTGCCCGCATACACGCGGCAAACCTGATCAATGCGGGCATCATGCCCCTCACCTTCAAAAATCCCGATGACTATGAACTGCTGCAGCAGGGAGACAGGCTGAGAATCAGCGGCATAGATGTGGGACTTGAGAGCGGCACGATGTATCTGGAAACGGCAGATAAGCGCATAGAGCTGTGCGGCACCTTTTCACCCCGGCAAAGGTCGATTATCAGGGCCGGCGGACTTCTGAACTTTACGAAAGAAGGACATAAGTGATGGACGAATACATCGAAGAAGCGGTTGCACATTTCAGAGAGCTTTTGTGCCAGCAGGCGGCTCGGCAGGAGCGCATGGAAAAAAGCGCCCCGGCGAGGGATTACACCAGGGCGGATAAAATTGTGATTGGCATTGTGGGCGGCGATGGCATCGGCCCCATCATTATGACCCAGGCAAGGCGGGTTCTGGAAAAGCTCCTGAAGGAGGAGCTTGAAAGCGGCAGAGTGGAGCTTCGCGACATCAACGGTCTCACCATTGAAAACCGTCTGGCCCAGGGCGCGGCTGTGCCCGAAGAGGTGATGGAGCAGATAAAAAACTGTGATGTGCTGCTGAAGGGCCCCACCACCACCCCCAAAGGCGGAAAATTGGAGAGCGCCAATGTGACCCTGCGCCGGGAGATGGACCTGTATGCAAATGTGCGCCCGGTGTGCATCCCCGAGCAGGGCATAGACTGGATCTTCTACCGGGAAAATACCGAGGGCGAATATGCGCTGGGCAGCCGGGGCATAGAGCTGCCGGGTAAGCTGACCATGGACTTCAAGGTGACCACCGACGCCGGTACGCGGCGCATCGCCCGCTCAGCCTTTGAATATGCCAGAGCCAATGGGAAAAAGAGCGTGGCCATCGTCACCAAGGCCAATATCATGAAAAAGACCGACGGCATGTTTTCCGAAATATGCCATGAGATTGCGGCGGATTACCCGGAGATCGAGGCCGAGGACTGGTATATCGACATTATGACCGCAAACCTTGTAAATGAGCAGATCAGAAGCCGTTTTCAGGTCTTTGTTCTGCCCAACCTGTACGGCGACATCATCACCGACGAGGCCGCCCAGATACAGGGCGGCGTTGGCACTGCCGGCAGCGCCAATATCGGCGACAGCTACGCCATGTTTGAGGCCATCCATGGCTCTGCGCCCAGAAAGATAGAGAAGGGCGAAGGGGACTATGCAAACCCCACAAGTATCCTGAAAGCCGCCGAAATGCTCCTGCGGCACATTGCCATGACGGATAAGGCAGATAAACTTTCCACTGCCATGCGCCTCTGCACCGAGACGGAAAAGAGAGTGGTAGTCACCGGCCATCGGGACGGCGCCACCTGCAAAGAATTCACCGATTATCTTCTGGAAAAGTTATAAGAAAACGCAAAACAGCATGCTTTTAAAACCATGCTGTTTTGCGTTTTTGTGTTTTGTCTTTTTATAGTACCTGATATCAATCGTCTCTTGCACGCAGGCCCACCACCGAGGAGATAGGCAGGGAGAAGCAGATGGCACCGGCCTTGGTGCCGGGACCTGCGGATTTGCTGATGGCGCTCATGATAGCGGCCTTTTCGTCACTGTGGGCAACGATATACACAAGGTCCTTTTCATCGGCAAGACTTACGCCGAAAAATTTCTGGGCCCGGGAGCTGCCGGTGCCCTTGGCGTGGAGTACCGTGCCGCCGCCGGCACCGGCAGAGCGAGCTGCGTCCATAACCATATCCGAGTAACCCTCGTTCAGTATGGCGATGATCAATTCGTGCTTGAATTCCATAGGGGGTGTACCTCCTGTTTTCACACTGTCTGTCAGATAGGCAAGGGTCTTGCCTCCGGCCACGCTTTTTATGGGGATCGTAAGCATAATGCCATTGCCGGGAATGTCGATAAACAGCTTGCGTTTGGCCGCTTTTAAAAGCTGTGCGGTTTCCTCTGCGCTGGCAACTGCACTGATGACGGCCTTTTCGGTAGCGTCAAGGCCATAGAGCGAGAGATGCTCATTTGTAGCGGTACCCTGACCCAGCATGGTCAGGATCATGTGCAGGCCGGCTCCGCTGTACAGGGCAGACATGCTCTCCTGTTTGTCACGATTCACAACAGATATCACATAGTACAGTTCCATCAGCAGGCCTCCCAAAGCTCGATAATTTCATCATCGCCGAAATCGGGCAGGGCTTCGGCAATGCTGCTGCGGTTCTTCACAACATAGATGGCACCCATGACCTGAATGGTGATAAGGGGCATCATGGCTACCAGTGCCACCAGACCGAAGGCGTCGGTCATAACATTGCCGCCCCGGCTCACACAGGCACCCATTGCAAAGGGAAGCATAAAGGTGGCGGTCAAAGGACCGGAGGCAACACCGCCGGAGTCAAAGGCAATGGCGGTAAAAGTGCGAGGAACGAAAAAGCTGAGTGCTATGGCAATGAGGTATCCGGGGATGAGAAAATACATGATGGACCAGCCCGTAATGACCCGCAGCATGGCAAGACCGTTTGCCGCCGCCACGGCTATGGACAGGCTGAGACCCATGGCCTTTTCAGAGATGGCACCTGCACTCAGTTCCTCCACCTGCTTGTTGAGGACATGGACGGCAGGCTCAGCGCTGATGATGAACCAGCCCATGAGCATGGCCAGCGGGATGAGCAGCCATAAATACCGGTCTGACAGCGCCCCGCCCAGCACATAGCCCAACGGAGAAAAGCCCACGTTTACTCCCGTGAGAAACAGCACCAGTCCAAGATATGTATATACAATGCCGATCAGTATCCGCGCCAACGGCAGTTTCCGAAGTTTCAGGGAGACAGCCTGAAAAATCATGAAAAAAGCAAAGATGGGCAGCAAGGCGATGGCGACCTCCTGAATATAGACAGGAAAGGATGTGAGATAATCCATGCCCAGCGCAACGGTATTCTCGGCGGCATTTACCACCGTGCCGGCGGCACCGGCGCTGCCGGGATGATAGATCAGGCCCAGCAGCATTACCGACAGAATGGGCCCTACAGAGCAGAGGGCAACAAGGCCAAAGCTGTCCGCCTTGGCATTTTCGTCGCTTCGGATGGATGCAACGCCTACGCCCATGGCCATGATGAAAGGAACGGTCATGGGGCCGGTAGTGACACCGCCCGAATCAAAAGCCACAGAGAGAAAGTCGGCCCCGGTAAAACAGGCACCGATAAACACAATGGCATAGGAAATAATGAGCATCAGACGCAGGGAAATCGAGAAAACGATTCTGAGCATACAAAGGGCCAGAAAAATCCCGACACCGGCGGAGACCGTAAAAATGAGCACGGTCTTGTCTATATCGGGTACATTGGCGGCAAGCACCTGTAAATCAGGCTCCGCCATGGTTATGGCCGCGCCGAGTACAAAGCTCAGCAGGACAATGAGCCAGAGCTTTCGGCTCCGGGTCAGCGCCGCGCCTATATAATTGCCGATACGGGACATGGACATATCAGCACCCAAGGTAAAAAGGCCCATGCCCAGTATAAGCAGCGCGGAACCAATGAGAAAGGACAGCATCAGTCCCGTACTCACCGGCACCAGCGCAAAACAAATGACAGCGACGATCACTGTAATGGGAAGCACTGAGGCCGCGGCTTCTTTCAATTTTTCAAGCAGGATACTGTTTTGGTACAAAGCGGCTCTCCTTCAATCAGTTTTTTTCAGTATACCATAAAAAACAATGCAGGAACAGGTGCAGAAAATAAAGAGTTTGTTAAATTTTGACCTTAAAACAGACTGATCTGCTCGGCTTTATCCTCAAACTGATTCAGATAACGGAAAATCTGTTCATTGTCGTGCAGGATATGATTTTCCCGGCACACCCCGTGAAAGATTCCCAGAAGTGTTTTTTCGTTGGGGCTTTCCAGAGAGTAAGCGTTTCCGTATTCCCGGATATATCTGTTCTTCAGTCCGGGGAAATGCCTGTCTAATTGGCGGTAGAAATATTCCCGGTTTCCCTCTCGCAGCGTAAGCCCCATGCCAAAGCAGATAATGCCCTTCACTCCGGCGCGGACACAGTAATCCAGAATACCCTGCAGGTTTTCTTCCGTATCGTTTATGTAGGGCAGAATGGGGCAGAGCCAGACCACCGTGGGAATACCCGCGTCTCTCAGTATCTCCAGGGCTTGAAAACGCTCTGCCGTGGTGCTGACGTTGGGCTCCAGTTTGCGGCACAGCTCCTCGTCAAAGGTGGTGAGAGTCATCTGAACGACGCACTTTGTGCTGTCGTTTATCTTTTTCAGCAGGTCAATATCCCGCAGCACACGGGCGGACTTGGTAATCAGGGTAAAGCCAAAATGATAGCGGTACACAAGCTCCATGGCCCGCCTGATGTATTGAAGTTCTTCCTCCAGAGGAATATAGGGATCTGTCATGGCACCGGTGCCTATCATGCAGCGCCTGCGTTTGGCCTTCATCGCCTTTTCCAGCAGTTCCAGGGCATTTTCCTTTACCTCAATATCCTCAAAGGCGTGGGGCATGTTATAGCAGGCACTTCTGGAATCGCAGTAGATGCACCCGTGCTGGCAGCCCCGGTACAGGTTCATCCCGTTGGAGGAGGACAATATTCCCTTCGCTTTTACATAGTGCATGGCTTCACCTCCGGCTGATAGTTGGATTATAACACGACACCAGACTTTAGAAAAGGCTTTGCAGCCGGATGACTTTGTGTTATACTCCAATCGGGTGATGGAAATGGATATTAACCTGCACTACACCGAAAAGGGAAGCGGCAAGCCCCTGATTCTGCTCCACGGCAATGGGGAGAGCGGCGAATATTTTGGAAAGCAGACAGCATATTTTTCAAACCAATACCGTGTTATTGCGCTGGACACACGGGGACACGGGCGGTCTCCCAGAGGGACTGCACCTTTCAACATACGGCAGTTTGCAGACAATCTGCGCTGCTTTATGGATGAGCAGGAGATTGAGCGTGCAGACATTCTGGGCTTTTCCGACGGGGGAAACATTGCTCTCATTTTCGCTATCCGTTATCCCGAGCGGGTGGACAGGCTGATCATAAGCGGCGCAAACCTGAACGCCGCCGGGGTAAAGGCTTCCATACAGATCCCGATCGAGCTTGGCTGGCGCATTGCCGTACATGCCGCCGGAAAGAGCGAGGAGGCAAAGCGGAAGGCCGAGATGCTGAACCTTATGGTGAACGACCCCAATATCCCGGAGGAGGAGCTTCAAAAGGTGACAGCTCCCACGCTCGTAATGGCAGGCACCAGGGACATGATTAAAACCTCCCATACCCAAAGAATATATGAACTACTGCCGGATGCGGAGCTGAAAATCATCCCGGGAGATCATTTTATCGCCGCAAAAGAGTCGGATTCGTTCAACACTGCGGTAGAGGATTTTTTGAACAGACGGAAAAGAGACCAGTTGTGAAGAGAGAGAATATTTCGACTATAAAAAAAGCATTTAAAGATACGCTGCCCGTCATGGCGGGCTATCTGGTACTGGGTATGGGCTTTGGCATCATACTCAAGTCCAAGGGCTACGGAGTCCCATGGGCGCTGGCGATGAGTATCATCATATACACAGGTTCCATGCAGTATCTGGCCATTGACCTGATTACCGGCGGTGCAGGGCTGATCACCACTGCCCTCACCACGCTTATGGTCAGTGCAAGACACCTGTTTTATGGTATCTCCATGGTGGATAAATATAAAAACGCCGGAAAAGCCAGACCCTATCTGATTTACGCCTTGTCTGACGAGACCTATTCCCTTGTCTGCTCTGAAAACGAGCTCGGGCCGGAACAGAGAAACGTGTATTATCTGGCGGTCACGGCCCTTGACCAGTTTTACTGGATTGTCGGTACTGTGCTGGGTTCGCTGCTGGGAGCAATCATAAAATTCAGCACAGAGGGGATCGATTTTGCGCTTACCGCCCTGTTTGTAACCATCTTTGTGGATCAGTGGCTCAGTACCAAAGACCATGCTCCGGCACTGGTGGGCGTCGCTTCCTCTGTCATATGTCTTGTAATCTTTGGGGGCGATCATTTCCTTATTCCCTCCATGCTGCTCATCACTCTTGCACTGACGCTGATGCGCCGTAAAAAGGAGGCAAAGGTATGAGTCATGCTGCCCTTATTATTGTCGTGGCAGGCGCTGTGACAATGGCTCTGCGTTTCCTTCCCTTTCTCATTTTCGGCGGAAAGCGGGAGACTCCTCCCTATATAATCTATTTGGGCAAGGTACTGCCCTATGCCATCATGGGTATGCTGGTCATATACTGTCTCAGAGGCATATCCTTTGCCTCGTTAGCGGGCTTCCTGCCGGAGCTTATTGCCTGCGCTGTGGTGGTACTGGCCCATATCTGGAAGCGCAATACCCTTTTGAGTATTGTCAGCGGTACAGTGTGCTATATGCTGCTTGTACAGCTTGTATTTTAAAGCTGCGTGACCGACTCCTTTATCTCCGCCCCGCCCCCTTGTCAAAGGGAAGACTCTCCCCGGCGGGGAGAGATGTCGCCGCAGGCGACAGAGAGGGGGTGGAGCTGTCAGCGAAGCTGACTGGGGGATTCCGTTCCCCGCGGTCTCCCCTGTTGTGGTGGGATTCCGTTCTTCTCCCGTTGCCCCCCTTGTCAAAGGGGGGTGCCCCGCAGGGGCGGGGGGATTCTTGCCGGATTTCTCTCCGCTCTTTCTCCCGGATTCCCGCTCCCGGGCCTCGTTCAGCCGCTCTTCCAGCCGCCGCTCCCGGCGCAGCAGGCGCTCGTAATCCCGGTACCTTGCGGCATAGTTTTTCAGAGCCTCTGAGGCATTCTCCTCCGTGGCCGCCTCCAGCAGCAGCTCCCGGTCGCTGGTTCCCCCATCCCACTGGGAAAGCTTCCCTCCGTCCTTTTTCAGCATTGCCTTTTCAAAAGCGATTTGCACAGCAGATTTTACCTCTTGACTTTTTTCCTCGGATGTGTATATAATAGGTGCAGAAGGTTTTCTGCCATTTTTGAGCGCCTCCCTTTGGGAGGAAGAGCCCCCTCCCTTTGGGAGGAAGAGCCCCTCCCTTTGGGAGGAAGAGCCCGTACCGGCAGGAAACCTTCTTTCTCTTATCTCACCGATGCTGTATGCTGTCTTCTCTCCCGCGTTCAGCGCGGAGGACAACATCATTTGATAGTATTTTCCGTCAAAATCCCGGAAATAACTCATGTAGTAGTTGAAGCCGTCCTCTCCGATGTCGTTTTCATGCTTCCCGCTCTTATCCTCCCGGTATCCGTTAAACCGGGCTACCTGGATCAGCTCGTCAATGTGTGCGGCAGCTCTTTCTTTCCGCCCGTAACTTTCAAGGAGAATAACGTGAAGCTTCAGCTTGATAACGCAAAGACTTACGCCATTGCCCTTGAAGGCTGACGAGTATGATGAATTACCGTGTCGGGGCAGCAACCCCGTCTTTCCATGCTCTCGATACTTACGCACCCAATCTTTTATTGACACGCTCCCAACGCCATATTTCTCTGCTAACGATTCGTACGACCCTTCTCCCGAAAGATACGCTTCAACTATGCGCACCTTTTGTTCAACCGTATATTTTGCTTTAGCCATAAACAATCCTCCCAAAGTGGATTTTGGATATTTCCGTAGTCTACTTTGGGAGGATCATATCACTTATAATCTTTTTCAAACAGATTGCTTAATCCTTTTTCGTGGGCAGACCTGCAACATTACCCGCATTGACGTTTTCGAGGGGTACAAGGAAGATTTCGTGCTGTATGGCAAAGGGAAAGAATAATATATCACGAATCACAATTTAATATTGGCATGGAAAGCCCCTTGTGCTATACTATTTCATGGAGTATTGTGCAGGAGGGCTTTTTCTATGACGTACAACTACAATAAGCTGTGGAAAATGTTGAT
>CAZESU010000038.1:0-17624 GCA_964515275.1 uncultured Oscillospiraceae bacterium | reverse complement strand
GTGTTACGTTGCGTAATTGGATTTATAAATGTTTTAATTGAAGTTTAGTATCAGATAATCAGATGCAAGCGTGAGGATACCGATCAGGTCAAACATTGAAAATGCCCTCGGAAAGCTTTGCTTTCCGGGGGCTTTGTTGCAGGTGATTATCGGCAGACAAGCTCGCCGTTTACCGCGTCCACGATGATAGTGGCTCCGGCGGACAGGTCGCCGCCCAGAATGCTGCGGGCAATAAGGGTCTCCACGCTGCTCTGCAGGTAACGGCGGAGAGGTCTGGCACCGTACAGTGGGTCGAAGCCTCTGTCAATAATAAGTTTCCTGGCCTCATCTGTAATGGCCAGCTTCAGGGATTTATCCTCGAGACGGCGGCGCAGGGAGGACACCATGATGTCAATAATGCCGTTAAGATTTTCTCTGGTGAGAGGATGGAACATGATGGTCTCATCCAGTCTGTTCAGAAATTCAGGGCGGAAGGAGCGGCGCAGCTCACTCATAACGGCCTCGCGAGCCTGATCGGAGATATTGCCGTTTTCATCAATGCCCTCCAGCAGATACTGGCTGCCCAGGTTGGAGGTCAGGATAATAATGGTATTCTTAAAGTCCACCGTGCGGCCCTGAGAATCGGTAATGCGCCCATCATCCAGAATCTGGAGCAGGATATTAAATACATCCGGGTGAGCCTTTTCGATCTCATCAAACAGCACCACGCTGTAAGGTTTGCGGCGCACGGCCTCAGTAAGCTGACCGCCCTCGTCATAGCCCACATATCCCGGGGGTGCACCGATCAGACGGGAGACGGAGTACTTCTCCATATATTCGGTCATATCAATACGCACAATATTGTGCTCATCGTCAAACAGACACTCGGCAAGAGACTTCGCAAGCTCGGTCTTGCCTACACCGGTGGGGCCGAGAAACAGGAAGGAGCCAATCGGCCTGTTCGGGTCAGAAATACCGGCACGGGAGCGGAGGATTGCCTCGGTAACACGTTGCACAGCCTCATCCTGACCAATCACCCGTTTGTGCAGATATTCATCCAAATGGAGAATCTTTTCCCGCTCGCCTTCCATCAGTTTGGAGACTGGTATGCCTGTCCACTTTGCCACAATGCCGGAAATCTCCTCCTCCGTGACCGTGTCATGGACCATCGTGTTATTCTTTCGGTTTTCCGACAGCTTTTCCGCCTCCTCCAGCTTCCGCTCAAGGGCAGGCAGGTCAGAGTATTTCAGCTTTGCAGCTGTCTCATATTCATAGCGCAGCTGGGCATTTTCAATATCGGCGTGCATCTTTTCAATCTCGGATTTGAGCCGCTTTACCTCGTCCACGCTGTTCTTCTCAGCCTCCCAGCGAGATTTCATCTCGTTGAAGCTGTCCTTCAGATTGGCGAGTTCTTCCCGCAGCTTGGACAGTCTGTCTTTGCTGAGCTGGTCAGCCTCTTTCTTAAGGGCCATTTCTTCAATCTCAAGCTGCATGATTTTGCGGCGAATGTCGTCCAGCTCTGCGGGCATGGAGTCAATCTCTGTGCGGATCAGGGCGCAGGCCTCGTCCACAAGGTCGATGGCCTTGTCCGGCAGAAAACGGTCTGTGATATAGCGGTTTGACAGAGTGGCGGCGGCAACAAGAGCGTTGTCATGAATCCTGACGCCGTGGTAAACCTCATAGCGTTCCTTCAGTCCGCGCAGGATGGATATGGTATCCTCCACCGTGGGTTCATCCACCATGACAGGCTGGAAACGGCGTTCCAGAGCTGCGTCCTTTTCAATGTATTTGCGATACTCATCAAGGGTGGTGGCACCAATGCAGTGCAGCTCGCCCCGGGCCAGCATAGGCTTCAGCAGGTTTCCGGCATCCATGCTGCCCTCGGTCTTGCCGGCACCTACAATGGTATGCAGCTCATCAATAAACAGGATAATTCCGCCCTCAGATTTACGGATCTCCTCCAGAACAGCCTTTAATCGCTCCTCAAATTCGCCCCGATATTTGGCACCGGCGATAAGAGCACCCATATCAAGGGAAAATATGGTCTTGTCCTTCAGGCCCTCCGGAACGTCGCCGCGGACGATACGCTGGGCGAGGCCTTCTGCTATGGCTGTCTTGCCCACGCCCGGTTCGCCGATCAGAACAGGGTTATTTTTGGTCTTACGGGACAGAATGCGGATCACATTTCTGATTTCGCTGTCGCGGCCAATCACCGGGTCAAGCTCGTTTTCTCTGGCTCGCTTTACCAGGTCGGTGCCGTATTTTGTCAGAGCGTCATAGGTGCTTTCGGGGTTATCACCGGTGACAGGGGAGGATTTGACCTTGGAAAGCTCGGTGGTAAAGGCAGATTTGGTAATGCCGTGGTCTGCGAATATGCGCTTGATGGCCGGCGTGGCAGCAGCGAAAATGCCAATCATCAGATGCTCCACGGACAGATATTCATCGCCCATGCTCTTCACGGCCTTTTCGGCAGCTTTCAAAACCCTGTCTGTCTCCTGGGAGAGATAGACCTGCGTGTCGCCACCCACCTTGGGCAAGGCGGAGATGGCGGTGTCCAGCTCAGACAAAACGGCATTGCAGTCAACGCCCATCTTTCCAAGCAGGGAAGGAATCAGTCCGCCGTCCTGGTCCACAAGGGCGTAGAGCAGGTGCTCGGGCATTATATAGTTGTTGTGGTTCTCCTCCGCCATGGACTGAGCGGTTTGGATGGCCTCAAGACTCTTTTGCGTAAAATTCTGTGCGTTCATGTTTTCTCCTTTCCCGCGTCAGATATGAATCGGCGCGTTCACCATGTGAGAATAGTAGGCGGCTTCCACCTCGTGGGCATCAAAGCGCCCGTTGAGAAAGCCCTTCATAAGCCGATCAAACAGTTTGATATATTCAGAGATGGCTCCTGCCAGCTCTTCCGCCGTACAGTTCTTGTCCGGCGCGGCGATGCTGCGGACAAATTTTCCCTCATACAGGGCATAGGATTGCTTCATACCGATGAGCGGGGCCAGATGGGCATCCTCGATGCGCTTCCAGAGGCGGAAAAATTCCGTCATGGCCGAGATCAGTGCGGCGGACTGGGTACGAAAAACCACCGACAGTTCACCTATGGAGTCCTCACCGGAGCGGTAAAGTTCCACCTCGTATTTGACCGTGGGGCGATACTTATATTCAAGGGAGCTTTTCAACGACATGGAAAAGCTGTTGGGCGAGAAAAAGGGAACCAGCTCCCTGGATGGGCTCATCAGCTGCTCAATCCTGGATAACACATCGTTTATTCTGCGCTCCGGGGTGGTGTAGTTTACGTATTCCGCCAGAATCTGATTGATCAGGTTGGAGCGGTTGGTGCCAAGCTGATGGGCAAGAGCATCCACCTCCCGTACTACTTCATCGTTCAGCATCAGGCTGTATAAGGTCTTCTTCATGTCTCTTACCATCCCTTTCGATTTATCTTTAAATGTATCATAGTCCAGAAATCAAATTTTGTCAATAGATTTATATAAATAAATATACGAATTATATGTTAACATTTCTCAGAGTATACATAGTATGAGCCGTAAAAAGCCTGTAAAGAAAACCCTGCTGCGGCGGAAAAATAAGAATTTTAGGCATTGTAACGGATAAATCGGTAAATACAGGCGTGAAATTTTACAGTTTTCGTCTTGACTTTAAAAATAAATACGATTAAAATAGGTCGCACACTACATAATAGAGGTGTTTGAATGGATAAAGAAATTCCAATTGGTCTGCGCTTTTCCCTTCTGCATCGTTCGTTTAAAAAGCAGCTTGACGAGCGGCTGAAGGAAAAGGAACTGACAGGGGTGCAGTTTGGCGTGCTGGGCCAGCTTAACAGGCTGGAACATTTGGAGCAGAGGGAAGTTTGCCAGAAGGACCTGGAAGCGCTTTTCCGTGTGACCCATCCCACCATGACCGAGATCATAAAGAGGCTTGAAAAACAGGGCTTTGTAAACTGTCGTCCCGGAGCAAAGGACCGGCGCTATAAATGCGTCAGTACCACGGAGAAGGCAGAACAGCTTCTGGATGAAATGGCGGAAGTTGACAAGCAGATATTTAAAAAGCTGTGTGAAGGACTCAGCGGGGAAGAGGTATCGTCGCTTATCACCATGACTGATATTATGCTTGAAAACGCCGGCTGTTATAGGAAAGGAAACCAAAAAGATGATTAAAAAGCTTGCTTCATGTATAAGGGAGTATAAGCGCCCAACCATCTTCACGCTGATTTTCATCGTGGGAGAGGTTTTTTTGGAGGTGCTCATCCCTTTTATAACCGCCGACCTGGTAAACGCTATCAAGGCCGGAATCCCGTTGGCGCAGGTGGTCAAGACCGGACTTCTTCTGGTTCTGATGGCCCTCATGTCTCTGGGCTGCGGCGGCGCGGCGGGTTTTACCTGCGCCAAGGCTTCCGCCGGCTTTGCCAAAAACCTGCGGCATGACATTTTCAGCCGCATACAGACCTTCTCTTTTGAGAATATCGATAAGTTCTCTTCCGCCTCCCTTGTGACGAGAATGACAACAGATGTGGTAAATGTGCAGATGGCATACATGATGATCATCCGCAGCGCCATAAGGTCTCCCCTGATGTTCCTGTTCGCAATAACCATGGGCTATATCATGGGCGGCGCATTGGCAACTACCTTCCTTATTATTGTGCCGATTCTGGTATTCGGACTTATTGTTGTCGCACGCAAGGCCCTGCCCGCTTTCAGAGCGGTGTTCAGAAAATACGACAGATTGAATGAGTCTATCGAGGAAAACGTCCGTGCAATGCGTGTGGTAAAGGGCTTCTCACGAGAGGAGTATGAAAAGGAGAAATTCGGCAGAGCGGCGGACGATATCTGCACGGATTTTACAAGAGCCGAGCGTATCGTGGCGCTGAACTCCCCGCTCATGCAGTTTTGTGTTTACTTCAATATGGTCTTTGTACTGTATATCGGCTCAAAGCTCATCATAACCAGTAATGGTCAGCTGATTGACGTGGGACAGATATCCGCAATGCTGACCTATGGCTTTATGATCCTCCAGTCGCTGATGATGCTTTCCATGATCTATGTGATGCTCACTATGTCTGCCGAGTCTATGAAGAGAATATATGAGGTATTGTGTGAAGAATCTGCCCTGACCAATTCGGAAAACCCGGTGATGGAGGTTAAAGACGGCTCCATTGATTTCGACGGAGTTTCCTTCAAGTACTCAAAAAAGGCCAAAAAGTATGCCCTTGCCAATATCGATCTGCACATCGAATCCGGTATGACGGTAGGCATTCTGGGCGGCACCGGCTCCAGCAAATCCACCCTTATCCAGTTGATCTCCCGACTCTATGACGTGACCGAGGGCTCGGTCAAGGTTGGCGGCGTGGATGTAAGGGAATATGACCTTGAGACGCTGAGAAACGCGGTTTCCGTAGTGCTTCAGAAAAACCTGTTATTCTCCGGCACAATAAAGGAAAACCTGCGCTGGGGCGATGAAAATGCGACTGATGAGGAGATTATTCAGGCCTGTAAACTCGCCCAGGCAGATGACTTTGTGCGATCTTTCCCCGACGGCTACGACTCCAGGATCGAACAGGGCGGCACCAATGTTTCCGGCGGTCAGAAACAGCGCCTGTGCATTGCACGAGCCCTTTTGAAAAAACCCAAAATTCTGATCCTTGATGACTCCACCAGTGCCGTGGACACCAGAACGGACGCCCTTATACGCGAGGGCTTCAGAACATATATCCCGGAGACAACCAAGATCATCATCGCTCAGCGCGTTGCCTCTGTTCAGGAGGCGGATATGATCGTGGTAATGGACAATGGGCGTATTTCCGCCGTTGGAAAGCACGATGAGCTTCTTGCCACCAGTGAAATTTATCGGGAAGTATATGAACAGCAGACCAGAGGAGGTGGAGAAAATGAATAAAAGACCTCCTGTAACATATGAAAAGGGTAAAAACCCTCTCATCCGAGTTATCAGGAAATTGTTTGGCTACTACCCTGTTTTGGCACCGCTGACCATGGTGTGCATCCTTTTCTCCTCCATTGTCTCAGCTATCCCCTCGCTCTTTATCCAAAACATACTGTCTATCGTTGAAAAGTGGTACACGAGCGGAGACTGGGATGCCGCCAGAGCAGAGATAGTACCTTATATCACCCTGCTTATTACTCTGTACGCGCTGTCTATCATCTTCATACTTATTCACACTCAGCTCATGGCCTATATGACACAGGGCTTTCTCAACAAGCTCCGTCAGGAGATGTTCGACGGAATGCAGGATCTGCCCATCAGCTATTTTGATACTCACAAGCACGGCGATATCATGAGCTATTACACCAACGATATCGACACCCTTCGTCAGCTGGTATCCCAGTCCCTGCCCTCTTTGATACAGGCAGGAGCAATCGTCCTGTGTATATTCAGCATCATGCTCTACTTCAGCATCTGGCTGACGCTGGTGCTTCTTATAGGCGTTGTGGCAATGATTTTTGTGACCAAAAAGATCGGCGGCGGCTCTGCAAAATACTTCATGCGTCAGCAGAAATCTGTTGCAGCGGAAGAGGGCTTTGTTCAGGAGATAATGAACGGGCAGAAGGTCATCAAGGTGTTCTGCCATGAGGAGAAGAGCATAGAGGACTTTGATAAAATAAACAATGCTATGTTTGAAGACAGCTTCAAAGCCCACGCCTTTGCAAACTGCCTTGGCCCCATCCTCAGCAATATTGGAAATGTTCTTTATGTGACGCTGGCTCTTGCCGGAGGTATCTTCATACTGTCAGGGCTTCCCAATATCAGCCTCTCCGGGAAGGCGTTCAGCATCAGCATCCTTGTTCCGTTCCTGAACATGGCAAAACAGTTTACGGGAAACGTGAACCAGCTCTCTCAGCAGATCAACTCCATCGTTATGGCAGGAGCAGGTGCCGCCCGTATTTTCAGCCTTATGGACGAGAAGCCCGAGTCCGACAACGGATATGTGACTCTCGTAAACGTGGAGATCGGAAGCGATGGCAGCCTTGTGGAGACAGAGAAGCGCACAGGCCATTGGGCATGGCGTCACCCCCACGGCGACGGCAGTCTGACTTACACCCCGCTTCAGGGCGATGTGCGGCTCTTCAATGTGGACTTTGCCTATGAAGAGGGCAAGGAGGTTCTGCACGATGTGTCTGTTTATGCGGAGCCGGGACAGAAGGTGGCCTTTGTAGGTGCTACCGGTGCAGGCAAGACCACAATCACCAACCTGATCAATCGTTTCTACGACATTGCCGACGGTAAGATTCGTTATGACGGTATCAACATCAACAAGATAAGAAAATCCGACCTGCGCCGCTCTCTTGGTATTGTCTTGCAGGATACCAACCTGTTTACCGGCAGCGTCATGGATAATATTCGCTATGGCAGACTGGATGCCAGCGACGAGGATTGCCGCGTAGCGGCAAAGCTTGCAGGTGCGGATGACTTTATCAGCCGTCTGCCGGAGGGCTATGACACCATGCTCACCAACAACGGCGCGAACCTGTCTCAAGGCCAGCGGCAGCTGATAGCCATCGCCAGAGCGGCTGTGGCAGATCCTCCCGTGATGATTCTGGATGAGGCTACCTCCTCCATTGATACCCGCACGGAAGCCATCGTACAGAAGGGTATGGATAAGCTGATGGAGGGCAGAACGGTATTCGTCATCGCCCACAGGCTCTCCACGGTTATGAACTCCGATGTTATCATGGTGCTGGACCACGGGCGCATTATCGAGCGCGGCAGCCATGAAAAGCTCATTGCCGAAAAGGGCACCTATTATCAGCTTTATACTGGCGCCTTTGAACTTGAATAAACCAAAAGACCGTATCGCAAAAAACGATACGGTCTTTTTTATTCGGGAATTCGGTATCTTTTCGGCACCTTTGAGACATAAGGACTCTCATCAATATAATACCGCCAGGGATAGTCCCGGTATTTCTCCGCATAGTCTATGTTTATCCGGGGAGAGGTGCGCACCTTATCTGCGGCTATCTGCCTGTAATCTGCAATATACAGCTCATCGCCGCAAAGGTCCAGTCCGTACTGGCCCTTTGTTATGCCCAGCGCCGCGCACAGCTTCCCGGGGCCATTGCACAGTTCTATGCGCTTCTGGGTCTTGCGCCTTTGCTCCATTAGCGATATGCCATCCACAGGTTCCAGTGCCCGGATCAGCACAACCTCAGGCTTCCCCTCGGCGGCACACACCGCGTTAAAACAGAAATGCATGCCGTAAATACTGAAAACGTAGGCATAACCGCCGGGACCGTACTGTATTGCCGTCCGCTCCGTGCGCCGCCCGCCGTAAGAGTGCGCGCCGTCGTCATCCGGACCCAGATAGGCCTCTGCCTCCACAATCATCCCGGAAGTAAGCCCTTCCGCTGTCCGATGTACCAGCAGCTTTCCCAGCAGCTCACGGGCTACAATATCTGCGCTGCGTGTATAGAAGTCTCTCTTTATCCTGAGATACACGGCCATTTTCCTCTCCTGTTTATTGACAGTATCATATCATATGCTTCGGCGCAATTCCATATTGAAAAGACCATATTTTATATTATATAATAAAGAAAACAATATCAGGAGGTATTTAAAATGAGCAATACCCCCCCGATCAGCACCGGCATAGAGGCATTGGACCGGTCAATCGATTATCTTCGCCTGGGAGACACAGTCACGTGGCAGATAGAGGACATAGGCGACTATGTCTATGTGGCAACAAGGTTCGTTGCTAATGTCGCCCGCAGCGGTCGGCGCATTGTGTATCTGCGTTTTGGCGATCATGAGGAGGTTATTGACGCCGCAGCCCTTCAAAGCCGGGGGGCCAATGTAATAAAGTACACGCTGGACCCGGCGGTAGGCTTTGAGACCTTTGCTGTTCAGGTACACCGCATCATCAGTCAGGAGGAGCCTCACAGCTTCTACATTTTCGATTGCCTTTCCGAGCTTCAGAAATACTGGTTTTCCGATCTGATGATCTGCAATTTTTTCTGTTTGACCAGCCCCTTCCTGCAAAAGCTGGGAGCCTTTGCCTATGTGCCCCTGAAATATGAGCGGCATATTTATGAGACCATCTCCCGTATCCGCCGCGCCACCTCTGTTTTGATGAATGTGCGTACGGTGGACGGCAGCATCTACATTCACCCCCTGAAGGCCGACAATCGGCACACGGACAGCATGTTTTTCCCCATTAAGATAAGCGGGAACAGCAGCCGGGTGATTACCTCCAGCATTGAAAACTATGCCATATTCGATATCTTTACCCAGACCGGCGAGCGCCGGGACTGTTGGGACAGTATGTTCGACTCCGTAAGCGCAGGCGCTGAGGAGCCCACCGATCCGGACGGGGTGGCGCTGAAGGAAAACATTATGCGCTGTCTGCTGGGAAATGAGCCTACCAGATTGGAACTTTGCCGCAAATTTTTCTCTGTTCGTGACCTTATGGACATAAAAAGGCGGGAAATCGGCACCGGCTGTATCGGCGGCAAAGCAGTGGGTATGCTCCTTGCGCGAAACATCATAAGAGACAGTCTGCCGGAGCTGTACCGCAGCCGTATTGAGCCCCACGACTCCTATTTTATCGGTGCAGACGTGTTCTATACCTATGCCGTGCAGAATAACACATGGGACCTGCGTACCCGCATGATAGAACCGGAGGACTACATACGCATAGCTCCGGAATTTCGCGACAGACTCCTTCAGGGCGAATTCATGCCCACCATCAAGGAACAGTTTCTCTCCATGCTGGAATATTTCGGTCAGTCTCCCATCATTGTGCGCTCCAGCTCCATCCTTGAAGACGGCATAGGCAACGCTTTTGCGGGAAAGTATGAGAGCGTATTCTGCCCCAACCAGGGCACACTGGAGGAACGTTATCGTGTATTTGAGGATGCCGTGCGCACCGTATATGCCAGCACCGTCAGCCCGGACGCTATTCAGTACCGTGCCGAGAGAAACCTTCTGGAGCGGGATGAGCAGATGGCACTGCTGGTGATGCGCGTCAGCGGTGACTGCCGGGGCAGATATTACTATCCCCATGTAGCCGGCGTTGGACACTCGAAAAACCTGTATCTGGCGGGAAATAATGCCTCTCTCAATAACAAGGGCATGCTTCGGCTGGTATTTGGCATGGGTACGAGGGCTGTTGACCGGGAAGCGGACGACTATGCCCGCTTTATAAAGCTGGATGAGCCCCTTGCCCCGCCTGTGGTGGAGTACGGGGAGGAATACAAATATTCCCAGCACAAGGTGGACCTTATCGACCTGAAGGAAAACCGATTTGAGACGGTGGCGCTGGAAAATCTGGATAAACGGGACTTCAATGCGGACCCTATGCTCTTTATGGAACCGGATATGGCGGCCGCAGCAAGATACCGGGAACTGGGACTCAGCGGTGTCCCTGTGCCGGATATTGTAAACTTCAGCCGCCTGCTGCGTCGCACCAGCTTTACCGACGATATGGCCCTTATCATGGACACGCTTGAAAAGACCTATGAATACCCGGTGGACGTGGAATATGCCTGCAGCTTCACCCGTTCCGGCGAGTACAGAATCAACCTGCTCCAATGCCGAACCTTGCAAACCCACGGTGTGGGCCATGCAGGTGTTATGCCTAAGGTAAAAGACTTCTTTTTCCGCATAAAAGGCAACTTCATGGGCGGCAACGTATGCATCCCCGTGCGCTATGTGGTTTTCATCCGGGCAACGGAATATCTGGATCTGCCGGAGCGGCTGAAATACTCCGTGGCCCGCAGAATAGGGGAACTGAACACCCTGCTGACAAAAGAGGGCGCGGTGTTGATCGGCCCGGGCCGCTGGGGTACTACCACCCCCAGTCTGGGTGTACCGGTCAGCTTTGCGGAGATTTCCAGATACACCTGCATGTGTGAGGTGGCGTACAGCTCCCACGGTATGCGCCCGGAGTTGTCCTATGGCAGCCACTTCTTCCAGGATCTTGTGGAGTCCCAGGTATTCTATGCCGCCCTGTACCGGGGTGAGGATGGCTGCCTTTTCAATGATGAACTTTTCTGCAGCATGCCCGACCGTTACAGGGAATTTGCAGGCGCGGATGACGGATTGGATCAGGTCATTTCTGTCTATGATCTGGGCGCCAAAGGAGGCATTCTGTACTCCGAAGTGGGCAGTCAGGACTGTTTTCTTGCTAAAGTATGAAAACGCAGGGTAAGACCCTGCGTTTTTCTTATTGACATATTGGATAATTCGCGTATAATAACAAATGTTATATAACTTAAGTTGTTTAAGGAGAGTATCCCATGCCGCCTAAAACGAAAGTTACCCGAGAGAATATACTCGCTGCCTGCGTGGAGATCATTCGGCAAAGCGGTTTCTCCGCCGTAAACGCCCGCGCGTTGGCCTCCCGTCTGGGCTGCTCTACACAGCCCATTTTTACGAATTATCAGTCCATGGAAGAGCTGAAAAAGGATGCCCTTGATTATGCCGATCGGCTGTATCAGAGCTACCTGCTCACTGATATGCGCAGCGGCGAGTTTCCGCCCTATAAGGCCGGCGGTATGGCCTACATCCGCTTTGCCCGGGAGGAAAAGGAGCTTTTCCGGCTGCTTTTCATGCGGGACCGGACAGAGGAGAAGAAAGAGGCGAGCCGCGAGACGGAGCAGGTCGTTGACCTGCTCCGGCAGAACACCGGCCTTGACCGGGAAGAGGCCTATATGTTCCATCTGGAGATGTGGATCTATGTCCATGGCATTGCCACCATGTGCGCCACGTCCTACTTGGACTGGGACAAGGACATGATCAGCCGCATGCTGACCGACGCCTATGAGGGCATGAAACTGCGTTACTCGAAAGAGGGCGGAAAATGAACGCCATAGAGATACGGGAGCTGACAAAACAATATAAAGATGTGACCGCTGTTGACAGACTCAAGCTTGACATCCGCGCAGGGGAGCTGTTTTCCCTGCTGGGCGTAAACGGTGCGGGCAAGACCACTACCATAAAAATGCTCTCCTGCCTGACCCGGCCCAGCTCGGGCGACGCACTTTTAAACGGAAAAAGCATCCTGCACGACAGTACCGCTGTCAAATCCATCATTGCCGTCTCCCCACAGGAGACCGCTGTGGCGCCCCAGCTCAGCACAAAGGAAAATCTTGAACTCATGGCAAGGATACATGGCATGAGCAAAGGCGAGGCCGGGGAGAAATGTACAGAGCTTTCCCGGCGGCTGGGTCTGAATACTGTATTGAACAAAAAGGCGGGTAAACTTTCCGGCGGCTGGCAGAGAAGGCTCAACATTGCAATGGCTCTCATCTCCGAGCCGGAGATTCTGTTCCTCGATGAGCCGACACTGGGTTTGGACGTGCTGGCCCGAAGCGAGCTCTGGGACCTTATAAAAGGTTTTAAAGGAAAGATAACCGTTATCCTCACCACCCACTACATGGAGGAGGCAGAAGCCTTGTCCGACAGGATCGGCATTATGAAGGCCGGCAGGCTGATCGCCGTAGGTACACCCGAAGAGATAAAGGTCCGGACGGGCACGGACCGGTTTGAAGAGGCCTTTATCAGACTCGTAAAGGAGGCGGAATGATGCGTATGCTGACCTTTTCCGGGCGCACGGCCAAGGAGATTGTGCGCGACCCCCTGAATCTCTCTTTGGGTCTGGGTTTTCCGCTGGTGCTGCTGCTCCTGCTCACCGCCATTCAGGCCAACATCCCCGTCAGCCTTTTTGAGCTGGAATCGCTGACTCCGGGAATTTCAGTATTCGGACTGGCCTTTATGACTCTGTTTTCTGCTCTGCTCATCGCAAAAGACCGCTCCTCATCACTGCTGCAAAGACTGTATACCACGCCTCTCTGTTCCACCGACTACATTCTGGGCTACATGCTCCCTGTACTGCCGATCTCCGCTGCCCAGTGTGTGCTGTGCTATCTGGTGGCGGCAGTTCTGGGGTTGAAGCTCACGGTAAATGTCATCTGGGCTGTTCTGCTCCTTATCCCGGTGGAGATCTTTTTCGTCGCGCTGGGGCTTCTGTGCGGAAGCGTGCTCACCGATAAGCAGGTAGGCGGTATCTGCGGCCCCTTGCTTACGAATCTCACCGCCTGGTTATCCGGTATTTGGTTCGACCTGGATCTGGTGGGCGGTGTGTTCAAAAAAGTTGCCTATTTGCTGCCCTTCGTCCACGCGGTAGAGATGGAGCGTGCGGCAGTAAGCGGCAATTTCTCAGACATTTTACCGCACCTTATATGGGTACTTGGCTATGCCGCCGTAGTTCTTGTGGCCGCAATCCTTCTATTCTTAAGACAGATGAAAAGACAATAAAAGCAGACCTCCCGATGCAAATGCATCGGTAGGTCAATTATTATTTTGCCGGCTCTTCAAGCTGCCTTACAGCTTTTCTGAACAGGAAGGAGAACAGCACCGCCGTAAAGGTGACAGCCAGAAGATCTGCTACCGGCTCCGCCGTATAAACGGCCATGGTTTTGTCGGCCATAAGACAGGGCATCAGATAGATCAGGGGCAGCAGCAGTACAAATTTTCGCATGACGGCCACGATGATGGAGGCCTTCGCACTGCCGATGGAGACAAAGGTCATCTGGCAGGCGATCTGTATGCCGAAGATTGCCATAACGTCGCAATATATTCTCAAAGCCTTGGCGGTAATGAGCTGAAGTTCCGGATCGGGAGTGAAGATACCCGCAAACTTCTGGGGAAACAGCATGATAAACGCCCACAGAAGGATTGAATATGTAAGGCTCGCCGTCAGCAGCAGGCGGAAAGTCTTTTTGACCCGTTCCGCATTCCGTGCCCCGAAATTATAGCTTGTGATAGGCTGAGCCCCTTGCGCAAGACCCTGCAGGGGGAGCATGGCAAATTGCATGACGCTTGTCAGTATGGTCATGGCCCCAACGGCGATGTCTCCGCCATAACGAAGAAGGGAAGAGTTGAAGCATACAAATATGACGCTCTCACTGGACTGCATAATAAAGGGTGCAAGTCCCAGCGCCATACAGGGCAGCACCACAGAGCCTTTGATGCGCAAATTCTCTTTCTTGAGGCGAAGAACTGTCTTTTGTCCGAACAGAAAGCTTACCACCCACGCACAGGATACACCCTGAGAGATTATGGTGGCGATGGCTGCGCCTTTTACGCCCATATTCAGGGTAAAAATGAAGATGGGGTCAAGGACGATGTTGCAGATTGCGCCTATTGTCACAGTCATCATACCGGTCTTTGCGAAGCCCTGGGCTGTAATAAAGGCGTTCATACCCAGTGTAAGCTGAACGAAAATCGTGCCGATGGCATAGATGTTCATGTAATCCGCAGCGTAGTCTATGGTGTTTTCACTGGCTCCAAAGGCCAGCAGCAGAGCTCTGTTGCATATGAGCAACCCGGTCGTCAGCACAAGGGAGATCACAATCTGCAAACTGAAGCAGCCGCCAAGGGTTCTCTCTGCGCTGTCATTGTTGCCTTGACCCATAAAGATTGAGGCCCTGGGGGCGCCTCCCATGCCGACCAGCGCGGCAAAAGCAGAAACGACCATAATAATGGGGAGACAGACGCCCACACCGGTCAGAGCCAGCTTCCCGTCTCCAGGTATGTGTCCGATATAGATTCTGTCCACGATGTTGTACAGCATATTGATGAGCTGTGCCGCCACTGTGGGTACTGCCAGCTTGAACAGCAGCTTTCCTATCGGCTCAGTTCCGAGAAATTTATTTCTCTCTTCCATTTCTGTCCCATCCCAATACGGATTTAAGCGGCCTGCCCTGCAGACCGCATAAAAAATATTATATCATATTTTTTGCTGTTTAATGGACGAAGTGTGAATTCTTTATTCAAATACCGTGCGGCAGCCGTTCCACAGCTTTTCGGCGCTGTCTGTAATGATATCCCTGTCATTGCCGGAGAGCGCCTCAAAGACCGTGATCGTCAGCTTCTTCCCGCTGTGCTTCCATTTGCCCACAACTCTGCCGTGCAGCAGCACCGGCGGCATCACAATGCCTGCCAGGCTGAATATCCCTCTCAGGTGCTCCGGCGGCAGATACAGGCTCTCTGTTTTCAGATAACCCAGCATAAGCGGATCAAAACCCGCAAGAAAAATACAGGAGGGTATCTCGTCGGCGGAGGGGGCATTTTCTATATAATAATATTTTTTCCCACCGTATTGGGCCTCATTTACCGGAAGCTGAGACAGCCAGGTCTTGACCTGGGCCTGCGCTGCGCCGAAAAAGTAGGCTGCGTCTTTTATTGTGGCCGGGCCGTAATGCCTGAAATATCGTCCTGCAAGCGCCAGCCGGGCCGCTTCGTGCTCCATAGGCTCAAAGGGCGGGCATAGCATGAATTCCTTTTTCTCCTGTACCTTATAACAGAGCTTTCCTTCCTCACACAGGGCCCGCAGAGTTCCACCCCAGGGATTGAATACGCTCACGCTCTCATCCTCTGTCATACCGGCAGCAACACAGCGCTGCTTCAGGATCTCCCGGTCGCCCACACCCTCCGCCACACTCTCCAGGATAAGCTCCGCAAACATCTGTTTTCTGGAGCGGCTGATTTTCTCATCTTCCTCCATTGTGTCGCAGGGGCGCAGATAATGGGTTCTGTCCCGATACAGGAAAATGGGCAGATCCCGCTTCGGAAAGATATGCATGGTGCCCCGTATGGTCCAGCTTTTTACAAGGCCCTCTCCGTTGTCGCTGCCGCTTCGGATCCTCAGAGCGAGGAGCGCGTTCGAAACATACTGGGCCTGAAGGCCACACAGGTCACCTGCTGCTTCCAGCTTTTCCACAGGCCGGATGAGATGCTGGCCAGATAATTGCCGAAGCATCAATTCTTCTCTTTCCATGTTTTTGCCTCCTTTCCTGTCATTGTATCATCCGAAAGCAGGGATCGCAAGCACAGGGATTTTGGCGCTTTCTGGTCAGTTTTTCCAAAATTCGGGCCTTGATCGTCAGGTTATATTCATATAACATGAATTGCTTTTTTTACTTTGCTGTGCTAAACTATTATTTAAATAATCCAGGAAAAGAGAAGCTATACATGATTGATAAATGGAGCATTACTATACCGGAACTGTCGGGAGACGAGGAGCGCTATGTATATGTGTACCTGCCAGAGGAGCATGAGGACGACCCGGAGCGCCGTTTCCCGGTACTTTATATGTTCGACGGGCACAATGTCTTCTTTGATGAGGATGCCACCTACGGCAAGAGCTGGGGCATGAAAGAATTTGCGGAGGAAACCGAGCTGCCGATGATTATTGCTGCGGTGGAGTGCACCCATGACCCCCACAACGGCAGGCTCTGTGAATATTCTCCCTTCTCCTTCAGCGATCCCGCTTTTGGGCGTGTGAAAGGCCGTGGGCGGGAGACCATGGAGTGGTTCGTAAACATCTTCAAACCCATGATAGACGAGAATTATCCCACCCTCCCGGACAGGGAGCACACCTTCATCGCAGGCAGCTCCATGGGAGGGCTGATGAGCCTTTACGCGGTAACGGAGTATAATCATGTGTTTTCCCGAGCTGCGGCTTTGTCCCCGTCAATCTGGGCTTCCGCAGGGCGGCTGGACCGCATGCTGAAGGAGGCAGATATCGCTCCGGACACGGTGGTATATATGGATTACGGCGAAAATGAGCTGCGCAATCACCATGAGATGATAAACCGTTTCAGCCGTGTGGCTTCCATCCTTATGGAGCGGGGCATCCTGCTCAATTGCCGCATTGTCCCCGGCGGCGACCACTGCGAGGCGAGCTGGGAGCAGCAGATCCCCTTCTTTATGGATACACTGTTTTACGGATTGGAGTAAGATAAGATATGGAAATGCAGTACTTTAAAGAATACAGTCAGGCACTGGGAAGAGATATGGAGTGCAAGGTTTACGGCCATGCAGGCAGGCCCGTGCTCTTCATCCCCTGTCAGGACGGCCGTTTTTTTGATTTCGAGAATTACCACATGACAGACTACTGGGCTCCCTGGATAGAGTCCGGCAAGGTGATGGTATTTGCCATTGATACCATTGACAAAGAGACATGGTCCGACAAGTCCGGCAATCCCTACTGGCGCATCCGCCGGCACGAACAGTGGGTACGGTTCATAACAGATGAGATGGCACCCTTTATCCGCGACATGGTGAACCGGCGCAACGGCTGGGAGGGTTATCCCGGCATCATCGCCTTTGGCTGCAGCCTTGGCGCCACCCATGCTGCCAACCTGTTCTTCCGCTTCCCGGAGATTTTTGACGGACTGCTGGCACTCAGCGGCATCTACACCGCCGATTATGGCTTTGACGGATACATGGACGAGCTGGTATATCAGAACTCACCTGTCCACTATCTGAGCAATATGCCGGCCGACCATCCCTATATAGCCCGCTATAACCGCAACAAAGGCATCATCTGTGTGGGTCAGGGCCCCTGGGAGCGGCCGGAGACCACCTTTGCCCTGAAGGACATCTTTGCCGCAAAGGGCATTAACACCTGGGTGGACATCTGGGGCTACGACTGTGCCCACGACTGGCCCTGGTGGTACAAGCAGGTGGCGTATTTTGTCCCCAAGCTCCTTGACTGAGCCTTTAAATCCTATACAGAGAGAAGAGACCTAAGATGAAAAACATCATATTCATTTCGCCCAACTTCCCCACAAACTACTGGCAGTGCTGCCGGGAACTGAAAAACAACGGTA
>CAZESU010000037.1:0-17817 GCA_964515275.1 uncultured Oscillospiraceae bacterium | reverse complement strand
GTTCGCGTTGGCGAATCTGATTCTGGCTGACAGGCCCTGCCTGGCGGCTTAAATCCGTGCGCATATGCGGACATTTTGAAAGGGATTCCGATCGACATTTTCGGTCGGGATTCTTTTTTTGCTATCAAATGGACATTTGCGCGGTGCTGCCATAACGTTTTCTGCAGCAGCAATGCCGGCATCTCGTTTTCTTCCATAGGCGGTTAGCCACATAACGGTATCCATGGCGAAGATTTCTGACTGACCTCGTTCTCGTCGCAGCCCGCGAGCGAGAACATCAGAAGCAGGCAGAGTAGTCCGGCGAGCCATCTTTTCGTTAAATTCATGTTGTGACGTTCCTGTAGTCTTTCATCTGGCAGGTTGATATGGATTTTTGATCCCGCAAGCGTGAATGATGGTTAAGCAAGCGTATGCAAGCGATACGCAGCGCCTATGCGCCGGGCGATCAGGTTTGCTGCCCGGAAAACTGCGTCATGTACAGCGTGTAGTAAGCGCCTCCCTTTTTTAGCAGTTCTTCGTGGGTTCCGGTCTCGATGATGTGTCCCTGCTCCATCACGACGATCTGATCGGCGTCACGGATGGTGGAAAGACGGTGGGCGATGATGAGGCTTGTGCGGTCGCGCATCAGCTCTACCATAGCGTTTTGAATCTGCTGCTCGGTGCGGGTATCCACGCTGGAGGTCGCCTCGTCCAGCACCAGGATCTTCGGATAGGACAGGAAGGCTCGGCCGATGGTCAGCAGCTGACGCTGTCCGTGGGAGAGGCTTGCGCCTGCCGCAGTCAGCACGGTGTCGTAGCCTTCCGGCAGCGCCGCCACGACCTTATCGCAATTGGCGCTCTCGGCCGCCTCGATCATCTTTTTATCGGAAATCGTACGGTCAGCGTATTTGAGATTGTTGCGGACTGTGTCCGTAAACAGAACGGTGTCTTGCAGCACGATCCCTATTGCGTCTCGCAGTACGTCGCTTGCAATATCCCGGATGTTGATGCCGTCTACACAGATCTCGCCGCTGTCGATGTCATAAAACCGCATCAGCAGATTTACGATCGTCGTCTTACCGGAACCGGTAGAACCCACCAGCGCGATCTTTTTCCCAGCTTCCACCTTGAGATTAAAGTCATGGATCACCTGTTTTCCGGGAACATAGCTGAAGTTGACATGCTTAAACTCAATGATTCCTTTTTCAATGGGCAGAGTTGTCGTTCCACTCTTGTCTTCGCTTTCCTCGTCCAGAATTTCAAAAATCCGTTCCGCTCCGGCGATGGCGGTCTGGATCTGACCGTAGAGCTGGGCAAGCTCATTGATGGGGCGGGAGAACTGCTTGGAATAAACGATGAAAGCGGAGATGATGCCAACAGAGATACTGCCCTTCAGGGCAAACCACGCGCCGAACGCAGCGACCATCACAAAGGAGAGATTGTTCAGCATGTTCATCATCGGCCCCATGGCGTTGCCGATCACGTCCGCTGTGATTCCGGTCCTTGTCAGCGCGTCGCTGGTCTCGGCAAATTCCCGGATGGTCGTCTCTTGCAAATTATAAGCGGTCACGGTCTTTACAGCGGTGATTTTCTCCTCCGCAATACCGTTGAGCTGGCCCAAAAGCTGCTGCCGCTTCAGGTAATATCGCCGCATGAGCTTGGAGAGTACCCGGGTCACGATAACAGAGAGCCCAACCGTCAAGCAGGTCAGCAGGGTCAGCGGGATGCTATAGCTGAGCATCATGGCAACGGTGCCCAGCAGCATCAGTATGCCGGAGAAGAGGGAAGAAAGGGAGTTGCTAATAATGTTGGATACATTCTCAGCGTCGTTGGTCATACGGCTCATCAGATCGCCGTGGGAATGGTTGTCAAGATAGGGGATCGGCAGCGATACGACCTTGGAGAAAAGTTCGCGCCGCAGGCGGTAGATTACCCGCTGGCCGAGCCGTGCGGAAAGGAAGCCCTGCAGCAGTGTCGCGCAGCCGTGTAGCAGGTAGATCGCCAGCATTCCGCCGAGAATTCGGGGGATGGCATCAAAGCTACTCGCTACGAGCTTGTCTATGACCAGACTCTGCAGCCGCGGCGCGGTTACGCTGGCTACAGCTGCCAGCATTACCACCAGAACCAGCGCGATCAGATAATGCAGCTCCGAGCGGAAGTATCCGGTCAGGCGGCGAAGGGTCTTTCGACCTTCCTTGGGCTTTTCTATGGGAGCGCCCATACGGGCGCGGTTGCCGCGCCCGAACCCCTGCTGAACGGAGCCAGATTTCACGGTACTCATGCGCACACCTCCTCTTTCAGCTGGGAGTTATAGATCGCACGGTAAACATCGCTTGTCTGCAAAAGTTCCGAATGACTGCCGCAGGCGGAAACGGTACCGCCGTCAAGGACAACGATGCGATCCGCGTCCTTCACGGAAGCGATCCGCTGCGCAATGAGGATTTTTGTGCGGTCGGCGTAGTCCAGGCGCAGTGCCTCATAGAGCTGCTGCTCGGTTTTCAGATCCAGCGCGCTGGTGGAATCGTCAAAAATCAGGATCTCCGCCTGCTTGAGCAGTGCTCTGGCAATGGCGATCCGCTGCCGTTGGCCGCCCGAGAGGCTTATGCCCCGTTCGGCCACCGGCGTTTCGTAGCCCTCCGGCTGCTGCCGGATGAAGGCATCCGCCTGCGCGGCCAAGGCGGCTTTCTCAATTTCTTGATCCGAGGCCTCCGGGGAACCCAGGGCGATATTATCCCGTATGGAGGTGGAAAAGAGCTCGCTCTTCTGCAGGCAGAAACTGACCCTCTGCCGCAGTTCCTCCGGCTCCCATGCACGAACGTCCACGCCGTCCACCAGCACGCGCCCTTCGCTCACATCGTAAAACCGGGGGATCAGATTGACCAGAGTCGTCTTGCCGCAGCCGGTAGCACCGATGACAGCAAGCGTCTCCCCGGCGCGGATCTCGAGATCGATATCCCGCAGAACAGGACTTTCGTGACCGGGATAGCAAAAGCTGACGCCCTGAAAACGCACTGTCCCACGCTCGGAAGGCTCCCGCTGATCCAACTCACTGACCTTTTGAATATCCGATTCCGTAGAGATGACCTCCTGCACACGTCTGGCGGAGGCAATGCCCCGGGAGAGGGTCTGGAAAATCATGGCCAACATCATCATACCATTGAGAATTTGGGAGATATAGGTAATGGCGGCCATTACTGCGCCGGGGGCAAGCTGGTCGGCGCGGATCTGCACCGAGCCGACGTAAAGGATGCCTACGACGGCGATGTTCAGCACAATGTTCATCACCGGGCGCAGGAAAGACAGCATCATCTGCACATTGAACTGGGTGTCTACCAGATGACGATTGGCGCTCTCAAAGCGTTCTTCCTCCGTTCGTTCCTGCACAAAGGATTTCACCACCCGAATGCCCGCCACATTCTCCTGTATAACGCCGTTAAGGCGGTCCAGGCTTTCCTGAAGCACGGTAAAGAGCGGGTTCGTGCGCCAGACAACAAAGATGATGTCGATCAGAATGAGGGGGAAAGCGCAGGCCACGATGGTGCCGAAGCTGAGATCCAGACTCAAAAGAGAGGCCGTGCCGCCAACAAAGAACATCAGGCAGCGCACAAGCCCGCGGATCATCTGCATGACCATCTGCTGAACCTGAGTCACATCATTGGTGATGCGGGTAATGAGCGAGCCGGTGGAAAAATCATCGGTCTGATCGAAGCTGAAGCGCATGATCTTCTCAAAGCTCAGCTTTCGCAGGTCATTTCCATAGCTCTGGCCGGTAATGTTGGAAAACACGCCGGACAGCAGCCCGCAAAGGCCGCCCAGCAGCACGATGAGCAACATCCGTATGCCGATATGAAGCACGAGATCAAGGTTCGGCACGCCGCCGGAAGAAAAACCAAGAATGCCATCATCCACAATACGCTCCATCATCTGCGGCTGATAGAGATCAATATAGACCTCCGCCACCATAAAGCCGGCCGCAAGGAGCGCCAGATGCCAGTATTTTTTCAGTAGTTTCGATAGGAACTTCAAAAGATTTCACACGCCTTTTTGATGAGCTTCGGCAGTCTTGCCCGTTATTCTGTAATCATCTCCAAATGGAGCTTTTCCACCGCTTGGATCACCTCCTCGATTTGGGAGGGGTTCATATCATCCACATGGAAGCCGCCGGTGCACAGGCAGGTCTTCCCGGATTGCTTGCAGGCTCTCTCGGCCAGAAGGCGGCAGAGAGCCTCGTCTTTATGTCCCGGCAGGTTCAGGACGGAGGATGTGCAGCTTAAGCTGCCATCCGCACGCAGCGAAGGGCGAGGTACCGCCAGAACCGCGCACCCGATGTGGGGGCGCTCTCCGCCTCGCAGGAGCAGACAGAGATCTTCCCCGATCTGCTCGACTTGCACCTGAAGCTCTGAAAAGCTCAGCTTACAGGAGAGTGTCTTCATTTCACACCCTCCCAAGGCCGAAAGCCGGGGTAATCCACGCCAAATTGCATAAGAACTTTGCCAAGAAACTGATCGATGCAGTCGTCAAGATCCAGAGGTCTGGCGTAAAACGAGAAGACAGGCGGCAAAATGACAGCTCCGGCCTCCGCACAGGAAAGCATGTTTTTCAAATGAATGCGGTTGAGCGGGGTCTCCCGAGGGCAGAGAACCAATTTGCGCCCTTCCTTCAGGCAGACGTCCGCTGCCCGGATCAGCAGGTTTTCATCATAGGCGTTGGCTATGCCGGAGAGGCTTTTCATGCTGCAGGGCAGCACGATCATCCCGTCCGTCCGGTAGGATCCGCTGGCAATCGGCGCGGTCAGCTCGCCCTCTGCGTAGACCCGATCTGCCAGTGCGCAGACCTGTTCGTAACTGACACCGGATTCCTCAAGTAATATGGCGGCGGCGCCTCGACTCATGACAAGATGTGTTTCCACATCCGGGCAAGCTTTCAGCGCACCAAGAAGCCGGAAGCCCAAAATGGGGCCGCTGGCTCCACTGATGGCAACAATGATCTTCTTCATACTAAAACAACTCCGGAACCCAAAGCCTGGGATCAAGTTCTAAGAATTTGCTGCGCTCGAACTGCTCCTTCATCGTGAAGGGCACGGTGCAGTCAAAAATCGCCTTGCAGCCCATGCCGTGTACAAGACAGCTCGGGTCATAGGCTGGATCATTGGACGGGTCGAGCACATGCGTATGCACGCCCGGAATGGCAATGAAGTCCCGATCTCCCTGAAAGCGTGTGGTCATGGCCCACATAACGTCGCTCATGTCGAAGATGTCCACATCTTCATCTACCAGGAAAACATGCTTTAGTTCGGAAAAGGCGGAGAAAGCAAGAAGTGCAGCCTGACGCTGGCGTCCTTCGTCGTTGATATTGTTCTTGCGAAACTGCAGGATCGCTACAAATTTGCCGCCGCCGCACGGCGCGGCGTGGACGTTCAGGAGGCGCCCGGGCATGGCGCGCTCCACCAGGTCGATAATGCTGGCCTCAGTGGGGATGCCGGCCATGGCCACATGCTCATTGCTTGGCCCAATGCAGCTCTGCATGATCGGCGCATGTCGATGCGTTACAGCTTTCACCTTGATGACGGGAAGATAATGCAGAAGGCTGTCACTTTTGGCCTCGCCGGTATAGCCAGGGAATTCCGGCATGGCTTTGCCGGTGTTGGTATTGATATCCTCCCGCATGGTGAGCCCCGGGATCAGTTCTCCCTCAATGACATATTCCGCATGGGCAATGCAGGTCTCCGGAATGGTCAGGCACTGAGCCAGCTCCACAGGACGGCCGCGCAGAGCACCTGCAATCTGCAGCTCGTTATAACCAAGAGGGGTAGTGGGAGGCTCAAACCCCGCGCACATGTAAACTGCGGGATCCAAGCCTATGCTGACAGAGATGGGCATAGGCCGGTTCAGCTTCAGATATTTGTCCCAAAAGGCACCCAAATGTCGGGAGCCGGGAGTGATCCACATCGTCATCTCGTCCCGGGACTGAATGCAGAGACGATGGATCGTCACATCGCTCTCGCCGGTCTCCGGGTCAGAGCCGGTGCAAAGCCCCATGGTAATGTAAGGCCCCGCGTCCTCTGGCGTGTTGGTGGGCGCCGGTAGCAGGCGGCGCAGATCGAAGTCCGGGTCTGAGGCAAGATGGATATCCTCCTGACAAGGGTGCGAGCCTTCGACCACGATCGGAGGGATCGCGTGCTTGACGGCCTCCCGTAAATGCCAGCCCAAAGTTTGGGGGTCGGTGTCCAACAGCATGCCCACCCGTTCCCGGCTGGAGAGCATACCAATACAGACCTGATGACCGGGAAAGCCCCTGACTTTGTGAAACAGCATGGCAGGGCCGTCGTTTCTCGTGGGGCGCATAACGGTGCCGCCAGCTCCTACATAACGGTAAATACCGGAGATCTCTGCGCTGGGATCGGCGGGAACATCGGTTTCGGCAAGCTGCCCTTTCTGGCTCCGCAAAAAGTCCAGTGCGGAGCGGAGATCGGAAATGTTACGCATAACAGCCTCCTTACACAAGATAGCCAAAGGAATCGCCCGAGGGAACAAAGTGCAGCTGCGTATCGCCGATCAGGGTGGGCAGATATGAGAGCATATGGCGCATGCCGATCTCTTCAAAATTGAAGTGGCCGGGATTGAACATGACGCGCGGCCGGCCTAACTGACAGGAGTCACGGATAAAGGCACATACCGTCCAGTCAATGGTTTCCAGCGGGATAATGGCGTCAATGTCCTCGTGCTCCATCATCAAAAGCTTGCGCCGCTCGGCACCGTTCCAATCCCGTTCCTTGATGTGCTCCCAGATAAAGACCTTCGAGACCTTGGTATGGGGATCGCCCACGATGCGCATGCCGGTGAGCCCCAGCTTTTCGGTGAGCTCTCGCCCCAGTGCTGTGGCATCTGTCTCGGGAAGCCGGTACAGCAAAGGCTTATTCTTCGAACCGATCAGATAGGGCTCCCAGCCCAGTTCCTTCATGATGCCGTAGTAGATGCCGTCCTCGCTCTTGGGAGAGGGCTTGCCGCCGTGAATATGATCATGGTCACGCCAGACTACGATATTGCTCTGCTCCAGCAGGGCTTTTTTTGCCAAATAGATCGGATTATCCGCAAGGTCGTCGGTTTTTTCGTCATCCGACCAGAACAGCGGCTCATGAACAAGGATGAAGTTTGCACCGAGCTCTATGGCTTTGCGGATCACGTCAACGGAGGCAAAGCAGGTGACTACCATGCCGCTGCACTCCTGATGAGGATCGCCGCACTTGACTGCGTCACAGCTCGGGTGCTGCGGGTCAGCATCCATGGGCGGATGGTAGGCAATGATTCTGTCGATGATCTCCTGTATTTTCATGTTGAGCTCCTCCTTATGAATGTTGTAGTACCTGCATTGTACTTTACATTTCACGATAGCGGCAAGGCACAATTTATAATAGAAAGCACAATTTCGAGCAAAGCAAAAGGGAGGAGGTTCAAATTTGTTCCCCAGGTTAAGAATCGTTCGCCTTCTCAGGCGAAGTTTGCGATTGGATGTGTTTTAAGTTCAATATCGTTTGTTTTCAAGCTTTTTTCTCTGTTGTATGCTTAGGTCAGCAAAAAAAACGGAACCTACATCGGAGAAGGAGAGAAAAAACTATGAACCTTGGAAAAGCGCCGCCGACTTTCGCTTCTGCGGTCAAGAAAAACAACATACAAGGAGCACAACATGAAAAGATACATCCTTAAGCGCCTGCTCATCATCATTCCCACGATCCTCCTCATCGCAGTGGCAATCTTTACACTGATGTACTTCACGCCGACGGACCCGGCGCGTATGGTTCTGGGTGATAACGCCACGGAGGAAGAACTGGCGTCATATCGTGAGTATCTGGGCATCAATAAGCCCTATTTGGAGCAGCTCGGTGATTATCTCTACAAGCTCTTCATCAAGTTCGATTTGGGCAAGTCCTGGATCCTGCAGACCAATATCTCGACCGAAATCGCCAACCGTCTGCCCCGCACCTTCGCCATCAGCATGTACAGTATGTTGATCGGAGCTCTCTTCGGCATCCCGTTAGGTGTCATCGCCGCAACAAAGCAGGGAAGCTGGGCAGATCGCATCATCCTTGTTGTTTCCAGTGTGATGCACTGCATCCCCGGCTATGTGATCGCGTTGCTGCTGATCATCGTTTTCGCCTTGCATCTGCGCTGGTTCCCGGCGTATGGCATCGGCGGATTCAAGTATTATGTGCTGCCGTGCACCTGTATACTTCTGGGCAGCTTTTCGGGGCTGGCCCGCTCCATGCGTACCAGTATGCTGGAGGTCATTCGCTCTGACTTTGTAACGGCGGCAAAGGCGCAGGGCTTTTCGCAGAAAAGCGTGTGGTATGTCCACGCTCTGCCCAACGCCATGATCCCTATTGTCACCCAACTGGGCGTTCAATTTGCCGGTGCCCTCAGTGGCACCATTATTCTGGAGACGATCTTCACAATCCCCGGTATGGGCTTGTACATCCAAAGCGCCATCAACAACAGCGATGTGCCGGTTGTCACCAGCACCGTCGTTTTTCTGGCAGTTTGGTTCTGTCTGGTGATGCTGTTGGTAGATGTTGTCTACGCCCTGATGGATCCTCGCATCAAGGCTCAATACGAGGCGCAGAGCTCACCCAAACATAAGAAACACAGAAAGGCGGCGGAAGCATGAGTACAGAAAACCTTCAAATGCTCTCCGAGCAGGAGCGCGCGGCGGTACGCGACAAAAAAGAGACCAACTTTTCCCAGATGCTCAAACGGCTTGCAAAAAATAAGCTGGCCATGGGCGGCGGCATCTTTTTTCTGCTTTTGTGCCTGTTAGCTGCTCTGGCTCCGCTGATTGCCCCCTACGATTACTACAGCATGGTCGGCCCCAAGTACTCCCGCCCCTGCGCGGAATTTCTCTTTGGCACGGATCAGTACGGACGGGATATCTTCTCCCGTGTGCTTTACGGAGGCCGCTGGAGCTTGAGTCTGGGTCTTGCCTCTACCCTTCTGAGCACCTTTCTCGGCATTATTGTCGGCTCCATTGCCGGCTACTTCGGCGGCAAGGTTGACATGATCATCATGCGCTTTACCGATATTGTACAGTGTATTCCCGGCATGCTGCTGACCATCTGCTTGTGCATGATCATGGGGAAAGGCAATGTCATCTACACCGTCCTCGCCATGTCCTTCGGCGGTATCTGGGGTACTGCGCGCATGCTGCGCGGCCAGATCCTGATGGTGCGTGAGAGTGAATTCGTCGAGGCAGCGCGAGCCACCAATGTCTCCAGCTTTCGTACGATTTTAAAGTACGTTCTGCCAAACTCTATTCAGCAGACGATTATCGGCGCCTGCCTGAGTATCGGCGGATCGATTACCGCTATCTCCGGCCTGAGCTTTCTTGGCCTCGGCATTCAGCCTCCCTACCCGGAATGGGGCGCTATGCTCAGCGAAGGTCGAGACGTTATGCGCTATTACCCCAACATGCTGATCGCCCCCTGCGTCGCCATCGCGCTGACGATTCTGTCCATCAGTCTCTTCGGAGATGGCCTGCGTGACGCGATGGATCCCAGACTCAAGGACTGAGGGAAGGAGGAAGAAAGATGGATCAGGAAAACAAACGGGAAAAGAAACATGGACATCCCCATGAAAGAGATCATGAGCGCGGGGCAAGACATCCCCACAGGCATCTGATCGAGCACACTCCCCATGAAAAGGGCGAGGAGCTGCTGCGCGTGGAAGATCTTGTCGTGGAATACACGGCGGGCAAGAAGGTCGTTCACGCAGTCAATCACGTTTCTTTTACGATCAAAAGCGGTGAATCCCTCGGCCTGGTTGGTGAGAGCGGCTGCGGCAAGAGTACCATCGCCAAAGCCATTCTGCGTATTCTCCCCGACCGAGGTGCACGCATCAGCGGCGGCAACATCGTCTTTGACGGAAAAGAGCTGGTCGATATGCCGGAAAAGGAGCTGGAAAAGATCCGCGGCTCTCAGATTTCCATGGTCTTTCAAGACCCTATGACGGCTCTCAACCCCGTCAAGCGTATCATCAAGCAGGTCTCGTCCGTCATCGCGCTGCACAATCCTGAACTGAGCAAGGAAGACGCCAAACACGAGGCCATCCGTATGCTGAAGATGGTCGGCATCACGCCGGATCGAGCGAACGATTTCCCTCATCAGTTTTCCGGCGGTATGCAGCAGCGCGTGGAGGTAGCCATTGCCCTCAGCTGCAATCCGGATCTGTTGCTGGCCGACGAACCCACCACGGCGCTGGATGTGACCATTCAAGCACAGGTGCTGGATATGATGAGCTCACTGATGAAAAAGCGTAACACCGCGCTTCTGCTCATCACCCACAACCTGGGTATCGTGGCGGAGACCTGTGACAATGTCGCAGTCCTCTACGGCGGAGAGATCGTGGAATACGGCAGCAAGGAAGAACTTTTCGAAAACCCTTCCCACCCCTATACCATTGGCCTTTTTGGCGCCATCCCCGATATCAATTCCGACGCGGACCGACTGCAGCCCATCGAGGGCATTATGCCGGAACCCAGCGATTTGCCGCCCGGCTGCAAATTCCATACCCGTTGCCCCTATGCCACCGAGCAGTGCAAGTCCGGCAGCGTGCCGGTGGTCAACCTTGGTGGCACCCATCAGTGCCAGTGTCACAACATTGAGGCTGTCAAGGCCGCAAGAGGCAAGGAGGGCAAAGCATGAGTACTCTGGTAGAAGTTAAGGGACTGAAGAAATATTTTGACACGCCCAAAGGGAAGCTCCATGCGGTGGACGATATCAACATGTCCTTTGAGGAAGGAACTACGATGGGCGTTGTAGGCGAAAGCGGTTGCGGCAAGAGCACCCTCGCCCGCACAATCATCCATCTTCACACGGCGACGGACGGCCAGATCCTCTATCGCGGACAGGATGTCACCTATCCCACGAAGCGCGAACTTCCCCGCCTTCGAGAAAAGATGCAGATCATCTTTCAAGATCCGTACATGACGCTCAACCCCCGTTATACCGTGGAAGACACGCTGAAGGAAACCTTGGTACTTTCCGGACAGTATGACAAGAGTAGTCTGGATCAGCAGATTCGCCGCCTGATGGATATGGTGGGCATTTCCGGTCGGCTGCGCATGGCTTATCCTCATGAGCTTTCCGGCGGCCGCCGCCAGCGTGTCGGCATTGGCCGGGCTCTGGCGATGAACCCCGAATTCATCGCCTGCGACGAGCCGGTTTCCGCGTTGGACGTTTCTATTCAGGCGCAGATCATCAACCTTTTGCAAGATCTCCAGAAAGAATTCGGCCTGACCTATATGTTTGTCACGCACGATATGAGCGTAGTACGCCATATCTCCCACAGCATCAGTGTGATGTACCTGGGGCAGGTGGTGGAGACCTGCCCCTCCAAGGAGCTTTTCAGCTGCACACTGCACCCCTATTCCAAGGCGCTGCTGTCCGCGATCCCGTCCATCGATATCGACAAGCCGAAGCAGCGCATCCAGCTCAAGGGCGAGCTGATGAGTCCTATTGAACCCAAGCCCGGCTGCCGCTTTGCGCCGCGCTGCCCCTATGCGACCGAAGCCTGCCTACAGCCACAGAAGCTGGAGGAGGTACTGCCCGGACATTTTGTAGCCTGCTGCCGGGCGAAGGAGATCAATGAAGGATTGAACGGCGGGGTCGAGACGGCTCCGACCGCTGAATGAAAAGGAGGACAACAAGATGAAAAAATGGACGAAAGTATTTGCACTGCTCCTCGTACTCAGCCTGAGCCTGAGTCTGGCAGCCTGTGGGAGCCAGACTGGCGAGCCTGCCCAAGAAGCAGAGACCGCAGCCGTATCCGCCACGGGGGAGCAAAGCCTCGCGGGAACCTATCACTTTGAATATCTCGACAAATATGCAGAAACGACCAAATTTTCCGTTAAGCTTCGGACGGACGGAACATTTACTGTGATGACCTCCATGGGCCCGCTTGGTGACAATCTTTGCAATGGCACCGAATGGACGGACAACGGCGATGGAACATTCACCACCGGCGCCACCGACACGGTTCTGGCGTTGAACTTCGTCGGAGAAGACGGAAGTATCATCTGGCAGCTTCAGGGCGAGAACGGCGATGTGGTTCCGGTGGGCTACAATGAGCCTACGGAGTTTCTTGAAAAGCCTTCTGAGGACGAGCCGCCGCGCTCCGGCGTGTACACGCTCAATGAAAACAATGGCTTTATGGACATTGTATGGGAGTTGTTGCTGCGCGCTGACGGCACCTATGCGCTGACCGAGGTGGGCCGTGACACCTACGAGGGCGAGAGCTATACCATCGACGGAAGCACCGTCACCTGCGGGCCGCTGATCAACACGCCGCTGATGTTTACCTGGGCGGATCCTGCGGGCTTCACTGTGACGACCGGCGAGAGCACCTTTGCTCCCAACGATGGCGAGCATGAGCTGGAGGAAGAGCCTATGCAGGCGGTTCCGGAAGGCTACGCGCTTGCATCCGGTGTCTACACGCTCAATGAAAACAACGGCTTTATGGACATCGCGTGGGAGCTTCTGCTGCGTGCTGACGGCACCTATACTCTAACCGAGGTGGGCCGTGATACCTACGAGGGCGAGAGCTATACCATCGACGGAAGCACCGTCACCTGCGGGCCGCTGATCAACACGCCGCTGATGTTTACCTGGGCGGATCCTGCGGGCTTCACTGTGACGACCGGCGAGAGCACCTTTGTTCCCAACGATGGCGAGCACGAGCTGGAGGAAGAACCCGCCGAGGCTATTCCTCAGGGGACGGTCTATCAGCTCCCCATGCTCTATACCTTCAATGAAAACAATGGCTTTATGGACATTGCGTGGGAGTTGCTGCTGCGTGCTGACGGCACCTATGCGCTGACCGAGGTCGGCCGTGACACCTACGAGGGCGAGAGCTACACCATTGACGGGAATACCGTCACCTGCGGGCCGATGATCAACGCACCGCTGATGTTCACATGGGCCAATCCCGAGGGATTCACTGTGACAATCGAAGGCAGCGAATTCCACTCCGCTGACTGATACCCCAATTCTCACCAAGGCGCGGCCTTTGACCGCGCCTTGACTTTACAGGAGATAACATATGGAAATCAATCAATTGCGTACCGATCTGCGCGTGTTCCGCTCAGCTCTCCCCAAAAGAAGGGGCTTTACAGGGGAGTCCTTCACGGATCAGGGAATCTTGCGCAATGCATGGGCCTTGCTGAGTCAGGAGGGAACAATCCTCCTCGGTTCTCCGCCGGAGCAGGATCTTTGCGCGTGGGTGAAAGCAGTGGAAAGTCCCACATACTTTATCCCGCTCGGTGCCGAGACTGACATTTCAGCTTGGGATTTGTTGCAGGAGAACTACCCAAGTTGCCAGCTGTTGGCTGACGCAAAGACAGTTTACAAGCTGGGAGCGCAGGATAGCGCCGTGCTGCTGCGGGGAAGCTGCCGTTATACCCTCGCAGGCCGGCCTCTTGAGCTCATTTGTCTTCCAGACACAGGACTTTGCGTGATCGATTCAGAGACCAAAACATTATTCACAGCCGACGCCTTTGGCGCGTATTGTACGATTCTTGATGGGGACAGCCTGCGAGCCGCCCGGGATTATTACCGGGATCGGTTCTCTACCCGGCCTGCCGCGGGGAGAAGAGTGGCACAGATGGTCAAAGAGCGTAAGATCCGTCTTCTGTGCCCGGCCAACGGCCCGGCTTGGGAAGATGCTTCCGAGCTACTGAGGCTCTATGAAGAAGAGGCCGCCGAAGAGAAAAAGGCTCCCGTGGCCGCGTTGCTCTACTGGCCGGAGGATTTCACCGGCAAGATTGCCGCACAAATCGCCAAGGGCATGAAAGAGAGCGGCGAAATCGACATTCGCCTCATTGATCTTTCCGCTTCCAACCGTGAGGACGCCCTGCGAGAGGCAGTTCGAGCCGATGCTCTGCTATTCGGCTCCTCCTTCCGGGAAGGCAGAACGGTAAAAGCGGTGACAGATCTTGTAACTTCACTGCCGAAGGAAAAAGCAGCCGGAAAGATTGCCTCCTGTTTTCTCTCCGCAGCCAGCACAGATCGCAGCCTGAACACGCTTCGTCTGCTTCTCGGTCAGCTGAACTGTGATCTGAGCGTGACAGATCTGGTGCTCAACGGCAGGCCGGACCCGGCCATGCTGGAATATGCAGCCGAATACGGATACGCTCTGGGATGCCGACTGCTGAAAATACCCAACAAGCACAAGCCCGCCATGGTCAAGTGCCTGGTCTGCGGTGAGATCTTCGATTCTTCTCTGGGTATTTGCCCTGTCTGCGGCGCTGGACTTGAGCAGTGCGCGCCCGTGGATGCGGAGAGCAGTGTCTTCCATCGGAATACCCACGGCAAATACCTCATCCTTGGAGCGGGCTCGGCAGCTATTGCGGCGGCCTCCGCTATCAGACTGCGGGATGAGACGGGGGAGATTCTCTTGCTTTCCAACGAAAAGGAGCTGCCCATCAATCGCCCGCTCCTGTCTAAGGACTCGCCCGTCGGTCCTGACGAGCTGAGCTTGGAGCTTCACGATCAGGCGTGGTTTGACGAGCAGGGCTTCTTCGTTGAACGGAATACCACCGTCACGTCCATTGACACCGCTCGCAAGTGCGTCACGGCAAACGGTCGGGAGTACGACTACGACAAGCTGATTTACGCCCTTGGAGCCGAGTGCTTTGTGCCGCCCTTTGCAGGCAATGATAAGGATGGCGTTATCACGCTACGCCATCGGTATGACTTGGAGGATATGTGGCGGCGTATGCAGACAGCGAAAAACGCCGTTATTATCGGCGGCGGCGCCATCGGCCTGGAGGCCGGAAGCAAGATGGTTCGATGTGGAATCCATGTCACGATCTTGGAGGCCGCACCGCAGATTATGGGTCGGCAGATCGACAGAGAGTCTGCGGACGCGCTAATCGCCTCCGTATTCGCAATGGGAGCGGAATGCTATGAGGGCGTGAGCATTCAGGAGATCACCGGCGAAGACCATTGCACAGGGGTTCGGCTGGCTGACGGCCGGGAATTTCCGGCAGATCTGGTTCTTGTCTCCTGCGGCGTCAAGCCCACTGTTCAGTTGGCGGCCGAGTCCGGGATTGCTGTTGACCGCGCCATTCTGGTGAATGGGCGCATGGAAACCAACGTTCCGGATGTTTATGCCTGTGGCGACTGCGCCATTTTCGAGGGGGTAAACCTTCAGCTTTGGTCAGAAGCCGGAGCTCAGGGTCGCATTGCCGGAGCTAACGCCGCCGGGGAAGAACTGCTGTATGCCAATCCTGTGCCCAGTATGGGGCAGAGCTTCTTCAACACCTCCTTCTTCTTCGCCGGAGATCCGGGAAAGAAGTCTAATGTGCCTTACCGAAAGGTTGTCATCACCGATGAGGTTGAGGGAAAACGCCAGACCTATTGGTTCAATGGTCATGCGCTCTGCGGTGCGGTGTTGCTGCGTTGCCCGGAAAAAACGGCGGAAATAACCAAAGCTGTTACGGAGCAGGCTCGCTATGAAGAGCTGTTTTGATGAGGAGACGAAAATGGACAATATGTTACGCAGTATGGAAATAGACCGGCCTCAGACGGTGCCGTGCCCCTATGAGGACAAATATACGACGGACGTGCTGGTGATTGGATGCGGTTTTGCCGGGCTGAATGCCGCCGTCAGTGCGCGTGAGAAAGGGCTTGAGGTACTGGTGGTGGATAAGGGTAAGCCGGGATATTCCGGCCTCTCCCCCTGGCCCTCCAGCTTTCGCTGGTTCGACCCCGAGCGCGATGATCCGGATGCGTTTCGGGCGGCAATCTGCAAAGGTGGCGATTACCTGAGCAATATGAACTGGTTTAATGTGTGGATCAAGGAGTCCGCCGAGATCAAAAAAAGGCTGACCGAGTGGGGTATCCTTGCACAATATCCCAATGCGTCTGAAGCAGGCGATTTCTACGCGAAAGAAGATTTTGTCGGCTACCGCGAGACCTTTGATAAATTTGACCGTCATAAGAAGTGGATTCAGGTGCTCAAACGCTATGACATCCCATATCTGGAGCGCACGATGGTGTGCCAGCTACTGACTCACGGCGATCAGGTCATCGGGGCGGTGGCGATGCATGTGCAAAGCGGGGTTCTGATTGTGATTCGTGCCAAGGCAGTGGTGCTTGCCACAGGCAACGGCTGCTACCGTCCTACTGGATATCCCCTCGGAACCGATACCTTTGACGGAGAGTACATGGCTTACCAGTTGGGCTTGCCTATTGCCGGCAAGGAGTTTGAGGATTTCCATCAGACGCCATCCAGCGCTCCCGGCAATGTTTTCCTCGACAATCATTGGCAGTATCTGGAAAATATCTGGCTTTGCGGCGGCGATATCACGAAGGAGAACGCGGATACCTATGCTGCCAGCAAAGGGAACATCATGATGATGAGCCGTGCCCGCAGTGCGGTCTATGGCCCAAAGGTGGCCAGCGGTATGGAGACGCAGGATGTAGCAAAAGCAAACTTTACACGTCGCGGCGGTTCCTGCCATTACGAGACCGATCCCGGTGATATTCGCTCAGGGAAAATGTCCACGCCGACCGTGGCCTCGCAGTTGCCCGGCGCAGCTGTCGGCATGAGCTGCCATCTCACCGGCGGTGTGTTCTGCGGATTGGACAACATGGATTGCTCTACCGATGTCAAGGGACTCTATGTGGCAGGAGACGGCACCCACTCCACCTCTCCCTCCGGCGCGGCATATCCCTGCGGCGTGGGTTTTACCTCCTGCTTCTGCTCAATTGACGGAGCCCATGCCGGTCGGGCTGCCGCTGGATTCGCTGCGGGCAATACGCTGGAGGAAGTCTCGGAGGAACAGCTCAAGGCGGTGAAGGCAGAGATCCTTGCGCCGCTCAGCGCGGAGAAAGGCTTTGATCCCAACTGGGCCAGAGATGTGCTGCAATCCATTATGGCTCCTTACTGGGTGAATATTGCCAAAACGGAGGAAACATTGAGCGCCGCACTGACCCAGGTACGCTATATGAAAAAGCATGTGGTGCCGCATCTGGCGGCCCGAACCAGCCATGATCTCCGCCTCTGCATGGAGATGAAACACAAGGTGCTGTCGGCAGAGATGAAGCTGACTGCAAGCCTTGCCCGGGAGGAAAGCCGCGGTGCGCACTACCGGGAAGATATCCCGTACCGGAATGACGATTTCCTGTGCTATATCACTCTGCGGAAAGATAAAACCGGGGCAATGAAGATTGAGAAAATCCCGGTTCCTCGGGATTGGACCGGGCCGCAGGGCATCCCCTATGAGCAACGCTACCAGTTTTATTTCCCCGGCGAGCCGGAGGCCAAGGGCTTCACGCCGCCGGATAACAAGGACGGGAAAGGGAGGGCAAAGAAATGAGCGTAGTTAGGCTCGATCTGAATAAATGCACGGGCTGCCGAAACTGTGTCGAGGTTTGCCCGATGGATGTTTTCTACTTCAATGAGGACGCACACAAGTCCGTTCTTGCCTATCCGGAGAACTGCCAGAGTTGTGGGCAATGCTATCTGAACTGCGAAGGCCGCTCCATCGGCATCTCAAACGATACCTACGGGTATCCAATGACAGCGGTTCGCTCACTCTGTACCGCTCCCATGAATCGAATTGTGGTTACAGAGTCTGGGGTCATGCAGGAGAGCACCCGAGGCGCACTTCCGGGAAAACGGTAGAACCCAAAAAGGATGAGGCTGTCTCAAAACGCTTCTTTCCCCACAAAGCGACAATAAATTTCTCAATAAAAGTTACGGAGAATTGCCTGCTATGACAATTCTCCGTAATTTTTAGGCTCTCTGTCAATAGTTGGGGTAGAACAAAAGGAAAAGAGCAAAGAAG
>CAZESU010000036.1:0-17886 GCA_964515275.1 uncultured Oscillospiraceae bacterium | reverse complement strand
CCTGTCATATTCTTTTCCTTACTTCAAAAAGTCTTTGATATTAAGCTCAAATCCCGGAACATAGCTGAACACCGCTTTTTCAAGCTGGGCATCCATTCGGCTGCCATACTCGGAGTTGGCCGCATAGCTGCGGGCCGTCATCGGTGTGCCGGCGCTGGAATAACCAATAATGCTGTCGGCACTGAGGGGCAGACGCATGATAATATGATAGCCATAAGAGGTGAGCACCGGATCAGATACTTCATAATCTTCAAGATCGCTGCATGTATCCTCAAACTCTGTCACCATGGTGCCGGGAGTAAAGGTATAGCCGTCGGGATAGAGGGTCTTGCCGGTATCCTCGCAGTACTCCTCCTTAAGTTCGGCAAAACGGGCCACAAGCTCCTCCTGATTGGTGATGGCCTGAAGCTCGGCGGCAAGCTCCTCAGCCTTTGCCTTCTGCTGAGCTATGGTATCTTCGTCCAGCGCTTCGCCGGTGGCACTGTCAACCGTCATAAGCAAAATGTGGGTGGCGGAGAGATATTCATTGTCGGTAAGATAGTTCAGTGCCGTCTCGTCGCTGACCAGCTCACCGTTTTCGCCATAAAGCTGGTTATAGCCTTCCTGGTAAAGGTAGTTGATACGGTTCATTCGGTCATATAAGGCCCGGGTCAGATAAAGGCTGCGGAGATATTCTTCAAAGTCCTCCTCGGTGGCCTCCTCGCCGCAAATGTTGGTAATGGTAGTCTGAAGTTCCTCGTCGATCTGTGTAAGGATCTCATCGCTGAGCTGGATATCATTTTCCTCAGCAAAACCCTCGATACTTGCTATCTGCTTGATGCACTCCTCGCTGCTCCAGGTAATATACTCGGCATAGCTTTGATCGCTTTCTGTGCTCCAGGGGTCATCCCAGCTGATCTCAATACCATAGTTGGCCATTGTGCTGATATAGTTTTCCACCTGAGCGGCATTGGTGGCGACCCAGTAGAAATATTCATCCCAAAGCACGTCGTTTCCGTTTATCTGAGCTACAATCTCATCCGGCTCATGGCTGGCGTAAAGCGCGTCGTAATCAAAGGTCTGCACCACGATGAGCGCGGCAGTCTCTTCCGGCTCCACGGCTTCGGAAGTCTCAGGCTCGGCAGAGGGTTCTGCCTCTTCCGTGGACTGGTCTGTATAGGTCATATAGCCGACGATGCCTGCAAACAAAACACAGACCACCGCCAGAATGATAACAAGCTTCTTCATTTGACGAAATCCTTTCTTATTACTTTCTTTTGCACTATAACACTGGAAAAGCCAATGTACAAGCGATAAATTCAGATTTTACCTTTTTTTAAGATTTTTCGCCCCAGTCGGCGGCAAAACGTCTTGCTTCATCAATAACCCGACCTTTGGCTTTTATTCTCAGGCTGAGACTGGGCTTTGAGCCGGCCTCCACACGAAGCCTGCCCTTATATTCCGGTCTTGCGTACAGGGCGGAGACCTTTTCCATATCAAAATCTTTCACCGTGAAGCGCAGATAACCCTGCTTCTGTGATATATCTGTGATGCCTGCCCTTCCGGCCTCACCTCTCAGCAAGGCCACATGGATGAGGGCGTTCACGCCCGGCGGCGGATCTCCGAAACGGTCAATCAGTTCGTCTGTCAGATCGTCGGCCTCCTCCTCCGTGCGGATAAGGGCAATGCGCCGGTAAATATCCATTCGCTGCTCGGAGGAAGGGATATACCTGTCCGGGATATTCGCCGCCACAGCCAGATCCGCCGAACAGTCTGCCCTGGCCGGCACCTCTATCCCTCTGGCCTCCAGCACCGCCTCGCTGAGGAGCTTCATATACATATCGTAGCCCACGTCAATCATATGCCCGGACTGTTCCGCGCCCAGCAGGTTGCCCGCCCCCCTGATCTCCAAGTCGCGCATGGCAATCTTGAAGCCGGAGCCAAACTGGGCAAAATCCCGGATGGCGTTGAGCCGCTTTTCCGCGATCTCCGTAAGCACCTTGTCCCGGCGGAAGGTCAGATAAGCCGATGCCCGTCGGGTGGAGCGGCCCACACGCCCCCGTATCTGGTGGAGTTGGGCAAGGCCAAGGTGGTCCGCATCCTCTATGATGAGGGTATTCACATTGGGAATATCAATGCCGGTTTCGATAATGGTAGTACAAACCAACACCTGGGTTTCGCCGTTTGCAACGCTCTCCATGACCGAGGACAGCATGTTTTTCTCCATCTGTCCGTGAGCAACCGCAACCGTTACATCCTCCAACAGATCCATAATCTTTTTGGCTGTGCGCTCAATATCGTCGATGCGGTTGTGCAGATAATACACCTGCCCGCCGCGCTGTATCTCGCGGCGGATAGCATCGGCTATAACGCCCCAGTCGTGCTCCATAACATAGGTCTGCACCGGAAGTCTGTCCTCCGGCGGCTCCTCTATGGTGGACATGTCACGGATGCCGGACATGGCCATGTTGAGCGTTCTGGGGATGGGCGTTGCGGACAGGGTCAGCACATCCACGCCCTTTGACAGTTCCTTGATGTGCTCCTTATGAGACACGCCGAAGCGCTGCTCTTCGTCCACCACCAAAAGGCCCAGATCTTTGAATTTTACATCCTTGGACAGCAGCCTGTGGGTGCCGATTACAAGGTCGCATTTCCCGGTGGAAAGGTCTGTCAGCGTTTTTGAGGCCTGCCCGCCGGTTTTGAATCGGCTCAGCACCGCAATATTCACCGGAAAGCCGAAAAATCGCTGCAAGGCCGTCTGATAGTGCTGCTGCGCCAAAACGGTGGTGGGCACAAGGATAGCGGCTTGTTTTCCGTCCAGCACGCACTTCATCACCGCTCGGAGAGCCACTTCCGTCTTTCCGAAGCCCACATCGCCGCAGAGCAGTCTGTCCATAGGCACAGAGGACTCCATGTCCCGCTTGATCTCTGCCACGCAGCGGAGCTGGTCATCGGTCTCGGTATAGCCGAAGTTTTCCTCGAATTCCGTCTGCCATTCGCTGTCCGGTGAGAAAGCATAGCCGGGGATGCGCTGGCGCTCGGCATATAGGGCGATGAGTTTCTTTGCCATGTCCTTTGCGGCGCTTTTTGCCCGGGAGCGGGTCTTAGCCCACTCGGTTCCGCCCATTTTCGACAGCTTTACCGGCTTATCTTCCCCGCCGCCGGTGTACTTGGACACCATATCCAACTGGGTAGCGGGGACATACAGACTGTCAGTTCCGGCGTAGCATATTTTGATATAATCCTTTTCCAGGCCGTCCACCTGCATTTTTACAATGCCTGCAAAGCGGCCTATACCGTGGTTTTCGTGTACTACATAGTCACCCACCGACAGGTCGGCGCAGGATTCGATTCTCTGTCTGCCGGGGGCCAGTTTTCTTTTCTGATTCTTCTTATTTTTGGAACGAATAAGCTGCGCGTCCGTCAGTATTGCCAGCTTGATTCCGGGATATTCAATACCTGCGGAAATGGAGCCAATACTGATGCAGCATTTGCCGAAGTCCGGCAGTTTTTCCAGTTTTTCGTATATCAGCGCTGGAATCTCATGCTCCCGGAAAAAGTCCTGGAGCACCTTTGCCCGTCGCTCATCTCCCGCGAGGACGACAACCTTATAACCCTGCTTCAGGTACAGCTTTACATCCTCTGCCGCGGCCTGTGCACTGCCGGCATAGGAAGGGAGTTGCTTTGCGGGGATACTGGTAAGCGTTCTGGGCTGAAGGGGATTTCTGCCTGCGGTGAAAGCATCTGCCATGAAGACCGGGAAATCCTCAAGCCGCTTTATCAGCGCCTCAAAACTGAGATAAAAGCTGTCCGGGGACATTGCCATAAGTCCCCGCCGATTCAGTTCTTTCACATCCTCGCCGAGCTGTTTTGCATAGTCCCTGGCTCGCTCTGCGCAGCGATTGGGCTGGTCAAAGATAACGATGGCATCCGCCGGTATATAATCCACACCGGAGGCCATGGGGTATACGAGAGGCAGGTATCTGTCCGTGTCGGACATCGTGAGCCGGTTTTTAAGTCCCTCCGCGTCCGACCTCAGCGTCTCGACAAGCTTCGCGGCATTGTCACTTCCGCGGCGCTTTGCATACCTGTCCGCAAAGGCCTCAATCTGTCTTGCAAGGGCCTCGGCCCCACCGATAGTCATGGAAGGCAGCGTTTCCGCCGCAGGCAGGATGACGCAGCTCTGTACCGGTTCAATACGCCGCTGCGTATCCACATCAAAACGGCCCATGGAGTCTATTTCATCACCCCAGAACTCGATTCGGATGGGCTCATGGTCAAAGGGGGAGAAAAAGTCCAGAATACCGCCGCGTCTGGCAAACTGTCCGGGGCCCTCCACCTGCTCCGTGCGGGAATAGCCGCAGCGGATCAGCGAATCCTCCACATCCTCCGGCGGGCAGTTTCCTCCGTCCTGAAGCATAAACGCGGCTTTCAAAAGCGTCTCAGGAGGAATCGTGCGCTGCAAAAGTCCGGAGACAGAGGCCACCGATACCTGTACTTTGCCGGTCGCAAAGGCGTACAGAGAGGCGATCCTCCGCTGCTCTGCCTGGCGGGAAACAGCCTCTGTGGAATAGAAAGTATAATCTCTCATACCCAGTACCGCCGCATCGCAGCCCAGCATAGCGCGCAGGTCGTTTGCAAAATTCTCCGCCGTTGTGTCATCCGGACTTATGACAAAAATCGGCGCCTCGGTTCTCTGCTGCAGAGCAGCTGCAAGATTTGCCCTGTGGACGGCGGAAAGGCCTGAAATGAGCGCAGGAAGCCCTCCGCTCTCCAGCAGACCGGGGAGGGCGGCAGCTTCCTTATTTTCAAATATCTGATTGATCAGGATGTTCATACAGAGAGGATTATATCACCAAAAAGGGGCATAATCAATCGCTTTTATGGAGCAGACAAATATAAAAACGGTCATCCCCGGCTGCAAAACAGCGAGGGATGACAGGATTGCAATATGCTCATTTCTTCAGCGGTCTGATATTTACCATGCGCTCCATGGTAAAGGGAGAGAGGAAGCGGGAATAGAAATCGGGAATGATCCGGTGGATTACCGACTCAATTTCTGCAGTGCCCTTGATAGGTTTTACCATCACCTTGACATCACCCTCACCGATATAATAATTGCTCTCCACTTCCACATAGCCGAAGCGCGCAAAAAACTTCATGAGCTTTCTGCGGCGTGCGGGGTCGTCCTCCGAATATTCGGTGAACTCGGCGATGATGCCCTGTCTGTCTGCATAGCGCTTGTTTATCAGGCGCATGGTCTCAATCCCTATGCCCTGATCCCGGCACCAGGGCATGACGGAAAGATATTTCAGCAGCACATAGCCGTAAAGGCTCTTGCAGCCCACCAGCGCGAAGGCAAGATCCATCTTTGACTCCTCATCATAAACGGCGATGAGCTCAAAGGAGCCGTTCATCAGAGCCTTATGTACAGCAATTTTTGGAAGGATCTCTTCGCTGTCAAAGTCCATCTCAAAGAGCTGATAATATCTCTCCAGTTCCTTGTGACCGCATTTTCGGATGCTCAGCATGCTTTATCCTCCTTTTCCATACTCTGCGCACGGCAAAGCCGGGCGTATTCTCCGTCTTTATCCATAAGCTCCTTATGGGAGCCCATTTCCACAATATGCTCGCCTTCCACCACGGCAATAACATCCGCGTTTTTGACAGTGGAAAGTCTGTGAGCGATGATAATGGTGGTGCGCCCCTCGCTCAGTTCGTCCAGGGAGGCTTGAATTCGCTGTTCGGTAACGGTGTCCAGAGCCGAGGTGGCTTCATCAAGGATCAGTATCTTGGGATTTTTCAGGAATACTCTTGCTATGGAGAGCCGCTGCTTCTGTCCGCCGGAGAGCATGACGCCCCTTTCGCCGATATAGGTGTCATATCCGTCCGGCATTTCCATGATCTCATTATGTATTTCCGCTCTGACCGCAGCCAGAACGATCTCCTCATCGGTGGCATCCGGTCTGCCGTAGCGTATATTCTCTCTGATCGTGCCGGCAAACATGAACACATCCTGCTGGATGATGCCGATGTTGCGGCGAAGGCTGCTCTGGGTCACATCCCGCACATCTACGCCGTCCACGGTGACACTGCCGCTGCTCACATCGTAAAATCTGGGCAGAAGCTGGCACAGCGTGGTCTTTCCGCCGCCGGAGGGGCCCACGACCGCAAAGCACTTACCCGGGTCAATGTGCAGGTTGATATGGCTCAGCACAGGGACGCCGTTGCCGTAATCAAAGCATACATCCTTGTACTCCACCTCGCCCCGAACGCCGCCAAGCTCTTTTGCCTCCGGCTTGTCTTTGATTCCCGGCTCCGTGCGCATGATCTCAAGAAAACGAGCGAAGCCTGCGGTACCCTGCATGTATATTTCAGAAAATTGCGACAGCTTTCTCACCGGTGAGAGGAAAACGGAGACATACAGAGAAAAAGTGATCAGATCCACATAGTCCATTTTTCCGCCCATAATGAGCAGGCCGCCCACGGTGATAACCAACACCTGAACGATACCGGTGGTAAACTCCATACCGCTCATGTAAAGGCCCATCGTCCTGTAATACTCTACCTTGGAACCACGGAAAAGCTCGTTTGCCTTGTCGAACTTGTCGCTCTCCTGCTGCTCATTGGCAAAGGCTTTCGCGGTGCGTATGCCGGAGATACTGCTCTCTATGGCAGCATAGATCTCTGCGGTCTTTTTCTTGACCTCCACATTGGCATTTTTCATTCTTACCCGCTGTGAGAGGGTGAACCAGAGGCCGAGGGGCAGAACAATGCTTATCACCAGTGCAAGCCGCCATTCCACTGTGAACATTACCGCAAGGGAACCCAGGATCGTAAGGGTACAGATCACCACATCCTCAGGCCCGTGATGGGATAGCTCGGTTATTTCAAAAAGGTCACTGGTGATGCGGCTCATCAGCATACCGGTGCGGTTTTTGTCATAAAAACTGCATGACAGATCCTGCATATGGATGAAAATATCCCGCCGCATGTCTGACTCCACCAGAACACCCATTCTGTGTCCCACCACGGTTATCACATAATAGAACACAGCTCTGAGCAGATAGGCTGCCAGCATGATGCCCATCACCACGAAAAATACCCTATACAGCTTTCCGGGCAGAAGGCGGTTCATGGAAAGCCTGGATACATATGGGAACGCAAGGTCTATCAAAGACACGGCGATGGCGCAGATCATGTCTATAATAAAGAGCTTTTTCCGCCCTGCCATGTAGGAAACAAATATTTTGAATGGTTTGTCGTTATAGTTTTTCCTCATTTTCTTCCCCTGAGCTTATTTTGCGTATTGATCCCGCTGCTCCACGGCAAGAGCGTCGCAGCGGTTATTATATTCGTTATCGGCGTGTCCTTTGACCCAGTGATAATGGATCTGATGCTTTTCCGTAAGCTCCAGCAGAATTTCCCACAGGTCACTGTTGCGTGCGGGCTTTTTATCGGATTTAACCCAGCCTTTTTTTCTCCAGGAAATCGCCCAGCCCTTTTCAAGGGCGTCGATCACATATTTGGAGTCGGAATAAAGCTCCACGATACAAGGCTCCTTCAAGGCCTGAAGGGCGGATATAACACCGGTAAGCTCCATACGGTTATTGGTGGTCTGAGCCGCGCCGCCTGAGAGCTCTTTTTCCACCCCGTTAAAGCACAGCACAGCACCCCAGCCGCCGGGGCCGGGGTTGCCGCTGCATGCGCCGTCGGTATAGATGGCGACAGTTTTCATTGTATTTTCTCATACTTTGACATAAGGACCTTGTATTCGTCCTTGTCAATAATTCCGTTTTTCAGAAAGTCCTGAAGCTGAGCGACCCGTCTCTGCCGATCCCGCTCAAAATTTGTGGCGGCGGCGTTTTCGTCAAATACGACTGTGGGCGTGTAAACCGGTCTCTCCGGAGCCTTGGGTTGGGTTTCCTGGCGCACGACGGTTCTGACCTGTTTGACGGGTCTGCTGCTTGTGACGGGTTTCTTCGTTTTGGCTTTTTTCAGGCTCTTGATGACGAACATCACCACACCCACGAACACCGCCAGACTGAGCAGCGCGCCTAATACTTCGGTGCCCGCTCCCTCAAGAATATTGATCAGAACGATAATTGCGATTATGACAAGACCGCCCCAGCCGTTTTTCTTTCCCTTGCTGCGTGCGTCCTTTTCTCTCTCGTTCATTGAAACGTCTCCTTATTCTTCGACTGTTTCAGCTTCCTCTTCACTTTCCCTCTCGGTTTTTTCCATGGAGATGACCCTTCTGCCCTCTGCAAGACGCATGATACGCACGCCCTGTGTGGCACGGCCCAGTACAGAGATGCGGTCAGCCGGGACGCGGATGATGGTTCCGTCGTCGGAAATGACAAGAATGTCATCTCCTTCGTTCACCATCTTGACCGCAGCAATACAGCCGGTCTTTTCGGTGACGTTATAGTTTTTGATACCGACGCCGCCTCTGCCGTGGATACTGTATTCCTCCACCTGGGTGCGTTTACCGTATCCCTTTTCAGTAACGCTCAGGAGATACTGTCCCTCCGCACTGCTGCCTGCGCCCACAACATAGTCGTCTCCGCGAAGCCTGATGCCGCGGACACCCACGGCCGTTCTGCCCATGGGACGGACGTCATTTTCATGGAAACAGACGGAAAGACCCTTGTTGGTGGCGATCAGAATATTCTCATTTCCCGAGGTTGGGATAACAGATATCAGCTCGTCTCCCTCATCCAGCGTCAGTGCACGGATGCCGTTTGCACGGATATTTTTCAGAGCAGACTGGCTCATACGTTTGACAGTGCCGTTTCTGGTGACAAACACAAGGTATCTGTCCTCTTCCAGACCGCGGCCGCGGATCATGGCGCTGACCTTTTCGCCGTTATCAATCTGGATGATATTAATGATATTCGAACCTCTGGCGGTTCTGCCCGCTTCGGGAATATTGTAGCCCTTCTTGATATAGACCCGTCCCGTACTGGTGAAGAACAAAATGTTGTCGTGGGTGGAAGCTGTAAACACGGTTTCCACATAATCCTCGTCCCGGGTCGCCATAGCGCGGACGCCTTTTCCGCCGCGGCCCTGTGCCCTGTACTCGCTGACCGGCAGGCGCTTGATATAACCTCCATGCGTCAGAGTATAGACGCACTGCTCTTCTTCGATCAGATCCTCAACATCGATCTCATCGGCAACATCCTGTATCTCGGTCTTGCGCGCGTCGCCGAACTTGTCTCTCAAGGCGATAAGTTCGTCCTTCAGAACGCCCTTGATCCGCTCCGGGTCTGCAAGCAGGCTCTTGTAGTAGCTGATCTTTTCTTCAAGCTCTTTGTATTCCTGCTCCAGTTTCTCCCGATTCAGACCCTGCAGAGAGATCAGACGCATATCACATATGGCCTGAGCCTGTACATCAGAGAGACCGAAACGCTTCATCAGGTTCTGTTTTGCGTCGTCATAGCTGCTGCGGATTATGTGTATGACCTCGTCTATGTTGTCCTGAGCAATGAGCAGGCCCTCCAGCAGATGTGCCCGCTCTTCCGCCTTGCGCAGATCATATCTGGTACGGCGGACGATAATGTCCTCCTGGAAGGTGAGATACTCATCCAGAATATGACGCAGGGAGAGGATTTTGGGCTGTGTCTGGTTATTGACCAGAGCCAGCATATTTATGGAAAAGCTGGACTGCAGCGCGGTCTGGGCAAAGAGGCGGTTCAGTACCACTTGGGGATTTGCATCCTTTTTCAGCTCGATCACGATGCGCATACCGTTGCGGTCAGTTTCATCGCGCAAGTCAGAGATACCCTCAAGCCGCTTTTCATGTACCTGATCGGCAATATTTTTGATGAGCTGGCGCTTATTGACCTGATAGGGCAGCTCCGTCACAATGATGCGGGTGCGGTTCTGTCCGTGCTCCTCAAATTCAGTACGGGCGCGAACAATGATCTTCCCTCTGCCGGTGGCGTAGGCCTGTCGGATGCCGCTTCTGCCCATAATAATGCCTTTTGTGGGGAAATCCGGGCCGGTCACATATTGCATAAGGTCTGTAAGCGTAGCTTCCGGATTCTCCAGAACGCAGACACAGGCATTAATGACCTCTGTAAGGTTATGGGGCGGGATATTGGTCGCCATACCGACGGCAATACCGCTGGAGCCGTTTACCAGAAGGTTCGGAAAACGCGAGGGCAGTACCCTGGGTTCCTTTCGGGTTTCATCAAAGTTGGGATCCCAGTCCACGGTATCCTTGTCGATATCGCGGAGCATCTCGTTAGAAATTTTTGAAAGTCTGGCTTCCGTATAACGGTATGCCGCAGGGGGATCACCATCCACGGAACCGAAGTTTCCGTGGCCGTCCACCAGCATATAACGCATGGAGAAATCCTGTGCAAGACGCACCATGGCGTCATATACGGAAGCGTCGCCGTGGGGATGATAGTGGCCCAGCACGTCGCCTACGCAGGTGGCGGATTTTTTGAAAGGCTTGTCGCTGGTAAGGCCGCCCTCGTACATGGTGTAAAGGATACGTCTGTGGACAGGCTTGAGGCCGTCGCGCACATCGGGCAGGGCTCTGCCCACGATGACGGACATGGCATAGTCGATATAGCTTGTCTGCATTTCGCTTACAAGCTCCGATTCGGTTATCACCTGATTGGGAAATGCTATATCCTCAGGCTTATAGTCTCTTTTGTGTGCCATCTGACCTCACCTCCTCAGATATCCAGATTGACAACGTATTTGGCATTCTGCTCGATCCACTCCCGGCGGGGCTCCACATCCTCGCCCATGAGGACAGTAAACACCTCGTCCGCCTTTATGGCGTCATTGAGGGTAATGCGGCGCAGAGAGCGGGTCTCCGGGTCCATGGTGGTCTCCCAAAGCTCATGGGGGTCCATCTCGCCAAGGCCTTTGAAACGGGAAATATCCACTTTGGCGTTGGGATTATCGGCACGCATCTCGGCACTTATCTTATCCCTTTGCTCGTCGGAATAGGCAACTTTCTGCGTCTTACCTCTTGTGAGCTTATAGAGAGGCGGTACAGCGGAATATACATAGCCCTTTTCAATAAGCGGGCGCATATAGCGGAAGAAGAAGGTCAGCAAAAGGGTGCGGATGTGGCTTCCGTCCACATCAGCATCGGCCATGATGATGATTTTATGATAGCGGAGTTTTTCTATGTTGAACTCATCTCCAATGCCGGCACCCAGCGCGACAATAAGGGGATAGAGCTTATCGTTGCCATAGATTTTATCGGCTCTGGCCTTTTCCACGTTCAGCATTTTGCCCCACATGGCAAGGATGGCTTGGAAGCGGCTGTCTCTGCCCTGAATAGCAGAGCCTGCGGCGCTGTCGCCCTCGACGATATAAATTTCGCACAGAGACGGGTCACGCTCGTTGCAGTCCTGGAGCTTATCGGGCATCTGACCGGATTCCAGACCGGTCTTGCGGCGCACGGATTCCTTGGCCTTTCTGGCGGCCTCTCTGGCACGGTTTGCCATCATGGCCTTTTCAAGGATGGCCTTTGCCGCGGCTGGATGCTCTTCAAAATAGGTGGCGAGCTGATCGGACACGATGCTGTCCACCAGCGTTCGGATATAGGCGTTGCCCAGCTTCTGTTTGGTCTGACCCTCAAACTGGGCCTCGGGCAGCTTGACGGAGATAACCGCTGTAATTCCCTCGCGCACGTCCTCGCCGGAGACCTTATCTTCCCCTTTGATGATGTTGTTCTTTGCACCGTAAGCATTTATAACTCGGGTCAGGGCCGTTTTGAAGCCGGTCTCATGCATGCCGCCTTCGGGTGTATGAATATCATTTGCAAAGGATACCAGGGTTTCGTTATAGCCTTCGTTATACTGCATGGCGATTTCTGCCACAGCGTCACCCTTTGTACCGGTCAGATAGATAACCTCATTGTGTATAGGAGATTTATGGCGATTCAGGTAGCTGACATACTCCTTGATGCCGCCTTTATAGCACATAGTCTCACTTTGTTCCTTTTCGGGACGCTTATCTGCGATGGATATGGTAAGGCCGCCATTGAGGAATGCCTGTTCCTGCATACGAGTGTGCAGAATCTCATAATCATATACCGTATCGTCAAACATCTCCGGATCCGGTTTGAAGCGGACGGTGGTGCCGGTACGGTCAGTCTCTCCAATGACAGTTATATGCTGGGTAATATCGCCCCGGGAAAACCGCATCAGATAGATTTTACTGTCTTTATGGACTTCCACCTCAAGCCACTCGGACAGGGCATTGACAACCGAGGCGCCCACGCCGTGGAGGCCGCCGGATACCTTATATCCGCCGCCGCCGAACTTTCCGCCGGCATGAAGCACGGTAAATACCACCTCAAGGGCAGATTTTCCCGTTTGCTCCTGCGTGTCTACCGGAATACCACGGCCATTATCGGAAACACAGATAATATCTCCCTCTTCGATGGTGACCTCTATTCTGTCACAAAAGCCGGCAAGAGCCTCATCAATGGAGTTATCCACAATTTCATAAACAAGGTGATGCAGGCCGGAAGAGGAGGTGGAGCCAATATACATACCCGGACGTTTTCTGACCGCCTCTAGTCCCTCCAGCACCTGTATCTTCGATGCGTCATATTCCTGATTAATTTTTTCTATATTATCAGACATTTATTTTCCTCAACTTTCCTTCATGGAACATTATAAAACGCCGGACTCGGCTCGGCGTAGCAGAGTTGCTGATGCCATCTGGCTCAGATATACTGTTTTTTTCCCTTTCTCACAGCACACTACAAAGGACTTGGGGATATCCTCTGCAGCATTCATAACCTGTCCGGCCTTTTCCGCCAGGTTCAGAAATTTCCGTGTGAGATGGGATTGGGAAGTTATATCCAGATCAAAAATACCTATTATCCCATCGGTATTGACTACTGTTCCTTTTCCCAGATGCAGATACATCAACGTATCCTGCCCTTCTCCACAAACAACACCTTTCCGCCGGTGCGGCTGGATATCCCCTCATCCTCACAGCAGGTTATCAAAGTTTGTCCTCCGCCAATGCGGTTGAGTACGAACTCCTGCCTCTTTGTATCCAGTTCTGACAGTACATCATCCAGCAAAAGTATGGGATATTCCCCAGTTTCCGCAAGGAATATCTCACGTTCCGCAAGTTTTATGGACAATGCCGCAGTTCTCGTCTGACCCTGAGAGGCAAAACTTCTGGCTGTTTTGCCGTTTATGGATATTTCAAGATCGTCCTTATGAGCGCCGGTAAGACACTGCCCGCTCTCAAGCTCCGCCTGACGGTGTTTTTCCTGATGCTCGCAGATGTCGTAATATATCTCCTTGGCACTGCCATACACATCCCGGACAGTGCTGACCGTGGTATAGCTCATAGAAAGCTCTTCACACTCGCCGGAAAATTCCCGGTGTATGGGAGCTGCTGCCAGGTTCAGCCTTGCGGCAAAGGCGGCGCGGTATCGAATCAGCTGGGCGGAAGCCCTGCATATACCGTCTGAAAATTCATCCAGTGTATCCAGCAGGGAAGGTTTTTCATGCCAATCCTTTAAAATACGGGTCTTATGCTCATACAGACGGTTGAATTCCGACAGATATTCCGCGTATCTGGGCCGGATTTGACTGATTGCATTATCCAAAAGCCGCCGCCTGACAGCCGCACCCTCTTTGATCAGATTCAGATCATCCGGACAGAAAAGCACCGTGTTTATAACCTGTGATAGCTCGCCCGCAGATTTTTTTACGCCGTTTATGCTTATCTTCTTTGTATAGCCAGGTCGCATAAGGATATTGATGGTCTGACTTCTGTCGTGGCTGGTCACATCGGCCAATATTTCTGATGATGAATAGCCAAAACCTACAAGCTCCCTGTCAAACCGGGTCCGGAAACTTCTGCCGGCAGACAGCATATACACTGCCTCCAGCAGATTGGTTTTTCCCTGAGCATTGGGTCCCGAGATTACATTGGTACCGCTTTCAAATTCAGCTGTTTCCCACTCATAGTTTCTGAACCCGTTCAGAGCGATTTTGTCAACTCTCATTCCTTTATCACTTCAAGGCTGAACCGTTCAAACTCCACCTTGTCGCCCGGATAAATTTTCTTTCCGCGCATGGTACAGACTTCCCCGTTCACCTTTACCATACCCTCGCTGATTGCATATTTGGCCTCACCGCCGGTACCCACCAGAGCTGCAAATTTCAGCAGGGAATCCAGTTTGATAAATTCTGTTTTTATCAATATTTTTTCCATTTTTATCATTGTTCAATCGCCGGCACGTAGGCGTACAGGCAGTATCATATAGGTGAAGGTGCCGCTACCGTCAGCTGCGTCTATAACACAGGGGGAGGATGCGGTATTCAGGCAGATATTCAGCTTGTCAGTACCTGCCGCCGCTTTCAGAGCATCCATCAGGTAGCGATCATTAAATCCAATCTCCAGACCTTCGCCGCTGCCCTCGCATACACAAACATCTTCCGCCTTGCCGATAGGAGTGATACAAAGGCAGTCGATCGTTCCATCGTTGAAGCATAGTCTCACGGGGCTGCTGTTTTTCTCGCTGACAATAAGAGCAACACGGTCAATGGTAGCCATGAAATCGGATCTTTCCACCTGTACAGTGTAGCGGAATTTTTCAGGGATGGATTTGCGGTAATTGAGGAATTCTCCCTCCAGCCGGCGGGTCACGACAACGGTCTCCCCGATAGCAAAGGATATGTGCTTTGCTCCCACTGCAATACTTATATTGTCGTCATCATCGCCGCAAATGCGTTCAATATCGGACAGTGCAGAACCGGGGACAACAAAGCTGCAGTTTTCCATCTCTTTGCCCTCGATTTTTTCGCAGCGTTTTGCAAGGCGGTAGCCGTCCACAGATACCAGCGTCAGCTCTTCTCCCTCTATTTCAAATAACGTACCGGTATATATGGGTCGAACGTCACTGGTAGATACGGCAAAAATGGTCTGATTAATCATGCTTTTAAGAATCTTTTGGGGCAGGGTAATGTTATTCAGACCTTCAACGCTGGGCATTTCGGGATAATCCTCCGCGCTGATACCCATAAAATTGAATTCACTCTTTCCGCATTTTACATTGACATTGTTATTTTCATCTGCGGATATACTGACGATTCCGTCAGGCAAGCGGCGGATCATTTCTCCAAAAAGTCTTGCTCCTACAACAATAGATCCGGTATTTTCTATATCGGCACCGATGTTGGTGTATATACCTTCCTTCAGATCATATCCGGTGATCCTTACGTCGGTCCCAGCCTGAATGAGTAAACCTTCAAGTGCGGGTATGGGGCTTTTGGAAGCTGTGGCTCTTGATGCGATTGCACAGGCTGACTGGAGTAAATATTTCTCACAGGTGAATTTCATTTGTTTTCCTCCTTATTAAAGGCAACTGAATTTTTTCTTTCTATAGCTATAAAGGATAAATTATTTGTTGTATTTGTAGTAGGCAAATTTTTTGTGGAAAAGTCATTCAAAGCCTTGAAATCAAAGAATTTTCGGTGTGCAGAAAAAAGTTGAAAGTTTTAAGCTTTTCCACATCTGTTTTTTTACAAAACTCTTTTAACATGCGGCTTTCCACTTGCCAACAGAAAAATGTTGAAAATTATTTGGAGTTTATATTGGAGGTTATATCCCTTACAATTCCGGCCATGGATGCGTCTGTTTTAAGGAGATCTTCTACTTTACGAATGGAAGCGAGAACGGTGGCATGGTTTCTGTCCTCATATTGTGCGCCGATATCTTTAAGGGACAGGTTTGTCAGCGAGCGCATCAGATACATGGATACCTGCCTTGCCATTGCAGTATTCTTGGAGCGGTTCTGACCTCTCAGATCCTCTTCCTTCAGGGAATAATATTTTGCGGTTTCTTTAATGATAATGTCGGGTGTGGGAATATATGTTCCGATGCGAATGACATCTTTTATGGCCCGCTTAACGGAGTCGATGGTGATCACGTCATCAAGAATTTCCCTGTATGCGGTAAGACGTTTGATCACACCTTCCAGCTGACGGATATTTGCCGTGATATTTTCGGCGATGTATCCAACTGCCTCATCCGAAAGCAGTAAACCTAATTGGGCGGCTTTATTTCTGATGATAGCCATTCTTGTCTCAAGGTCAGGGGGCTGAATATCTGCCATGAGTCCACCTTCAAAACGGGTGCGCAGACGATCGTCCAGAAGAGACATTTCAAGGGGAGGTCGGTCTGAAGTAATTACGATTTGATGTCCGGCCTCATAGATATTGTTGAAGGTGTGGAAAAATTCGTTCTGGGTCTGCTGTTTTCCGGAGATAAATTGAATATCGTCCACCAGAAACAGATCTACGTTTCTGTATTTTGTTCGGAATTCTTCGGCGGTTCCGTCCTTAATGGATTTGACAAGCTGTATGGTAAACTCATCGCCCTTAAGGTAGGCAATTTTCTTGGAGGGGTCTTTTTCATGGATCTGCTGGCCTATCGCAAGAAGAAGGTGTGTTTTTCCCAGACCGGAGTTTCCATATATAAACAGAGGGTTATAGATCAGACCCGGCTTTTCTGCCACAGCCACAGCAGCTGCATGGGCAAAGCGGTTTGAACTGCCAACAATAAATCTGTCGAAGGTATAACCCGCCATTTCCGGAAGGGAATTTTCCGCTTTTTTCTTAATGGAAAAGTCCTTTATCTCATCACCTGCAAGGACGAGAATATCAAAATCACAGGAGAAAAGGTCTGAAAGAGCGGCTTTTATGGTATCTCCGAAACGGGAAGTAATGATGCTGCGCTTAAAATCAGTTGTTGTGTGCAAAACCAGTTTACAGTCGTCTATTTCGACCGGGGTACAATCCGAAAACCAGGTGCTGATTGCGGTGGGAGTGAGCTGTTTGGAAAGTATCTTTATAATTTCATCCCATATGTCGTTTACTGAATTCATTAACGCACCTCTTTAGCGATAATATTCCTAACTATATAAGTATATCAAAAGACCATATAATTTTCAAGATATAAATATAATATAGTAGGAAAATGAAAAAAATAAGGCGGCCATATTGACCGCCTCTTGAAAATATTATTTTTTTCTGAGTTCTTCCAGAATCTCGGCGAGAAGCTCCTCGCTTGTTGGTTTCGCAGGTTCTTCGGGTACAGGCTCCTCTTCTTCTTCTTTCTTATGAGCCATATCATGGGCTTTATTTGCTACTTTTACAATGGCAAAGACTACAAGGGCAATCAGAAGAAAGTCAATGACAGTGCCGACAAAGCTGCCGAAGCCGATTGTTATGGCCTCTTTAACAACCTCGCCTGCCTCATTCAGTTCTGCCGGGCGGACGATGAGATTCAGAGCAGTCATATCTCTTGTACCGCATATCCAGCTTACAAAGGGCATGATGATGTCGTTTACAAGAGATGTGGTGATTTTCCCAAAAGCGGTGGCTATCACCACGCCTATGGCCATATCCAGTACATTGCCGCGCATGATAAAGGCTTTAAATTCGAATATCAGTTTTTTCATTTGTTTTCTCCTCTTTTACTTTTTGGGTATAAGGATTTCAGTACCGCCCATATAAGGCTGCAGCACCTTGGGAATGGTTACGCTTCCATCGGCTTGCAGATGGTTTTCAAGGAATGCGATAAGCATGCGGGGAGGTGCAGCAACAGTATTGTTAAGCGTATGGGGTAGATACATTTTACCATCTGCACCTTTGATTCGTATTTTCAGTCTGCGAGCCTGCGCGTCACCCAGGTTGGAGCAGGAACAGACCTCAAAATACTTCTGCTGTCTGGGAGACCAGGCTTCAATATCGCAGGATTTAACCTTCAAATCGGCAAGGTCGCCGGAGCAGCACTCCAACTGGCGGACAGGAATCTCCATGCTGCGGAAAAGTTCTACGGAGAAACGCCACATCTTTTCATACCAGGCCATGGAGTCCTCGGGTTTGCATACCACAA
>CAZESU010000035.1:0-17974 GCA_964515275.1 uncultured Oscillospiraceae bacterium | reverse complement strand
TCCTTCTTCTTTGCTCTTTTCCTTTTGTTCTACCCCAACTATTGACAGAGAGCCCAATTTTAACGCAAAAAAAGCACATCGGCCAACCCCTTTTCGGGCCAGCCGATGTGTTTTTTCCTGGGCGCATTTTGCTTCCTGCCCTTCTGCTTGTCTGTTTACTTAAGAATGACCTTATTGGAATTTTTCTTGCCGCGCCAGATGACGACGCCGTTTTTCAGCTCGTCCGCACGGAAGCTTCTGCCGATATCCGTCACCTTTGCGCCGTCTGCAGAGACGCCGCCCTGCTGGACGTTGCGCCGTGCCTCAGATTTGGAGGCGCACAGACCAGTCTTTACCAGCAGGCTGAGAATATCCACGCTGCCGTCTGTCAAATCAGCTTCGGTCAGCTCGGTGGTCGGCATATTGTCGCTGGAGCCTGTACCGGAGAACAGAGCCTTTGCGGAGGCTTCCGCCTTCTTTGCCTCTTCCTCGCCGTGGACAAGGCTTGTCAGCTCGTAGGCCAGGATCTCCTTGGCCCGGTTGAGCTGGCTGCCCTCCCACTTGTCCATCTCGTCGATCTGCTCCAGAGGCAGGAAGGTCAGCATGCGGATGCACTTGAGCACGTCTGCATCGGCCACATTGCGCCAGTACTGGTAGAAATCAAAGGGGCTGGTCTTGTTGGGGTCAAGCCACACGGCGTTGCCCGCAGTCTTACCCATCTTCTTGCCCTGTGAGTCGGTCAGCAGAGTGATGGTCATGGCGTGGGCATCCTTGCCCAGCTTACGGCGGATCAGCTCGGTACCTCCCAGCATATTGCTCCACTGGTCATCGCCGCCAAACTGCATGTTGCAGTTGTAATGCTGGAACAGGTAATAGAAATCATAGCTCTGCATGATCATATAGTTGAACTCCAGGAAGCTGAGGCCCTTCTCCATGCGCTGCTTGTAGCACTCGGCACGGAGCATGTTATTAACGGAGAAGCAGGCGCCCACCTCGCGCAGAAGCTCCACGTAATTCAGGTTCAGCAGCCAGTCGGCGTTGTTAATCATCAAGGCTTTGCCCTCGGAGAAGTCAATGAATCGCTCCATCTGGCGCTTGAAGCACTCGGCATTATGCTCAATGTCTTCTTTGGTGAGCATTTTTCGCATGTCGGTACGACCGGAAGGGTCTCCGATCATGGTGGTGCCGCCGCCGATCAGGGCGATGGGCTTGTTGCCTGCCATCTGAAGGCGCTTCATAAGGGTCAATGCCATGAAGTGACCGGCAGTAAGGCTGTCAGCGGTGCAGTCAAAGCCGATATAGAAAGTGGCTTTGCCGTTATTGATCATTTCGCGGATTTCTTCCTCGTTGGTCACCTGGGCGATAAGACCTCTTGCGACCAGTTCCTCATAAATTCCCATATTAAAAACCTCTTCCTCCGTTTTATCTGTTTTCGATCATCATTTTCTCTGCAAGCTCGGCACCAAACTCAATAAGTTCGGCACAGCTGATGCCCGCCTTTTTGAGCTCGATACATCTGACACAGCCATATTTTTCTTTAAAGGTATTGACACAGTCTTTGGTGAGCTTTGCCGTTTTGCCTCCTGCCTCCTGCGATGCCATGCCGAGACACATCACTGCGCCGGATATGGCCCCGCATATCTCACCGGTGCGAACACCTCCGCCAAAACCGCTGGATATTGCAGTGGCTGTTTTCTCGTCCAATCCGGTATATTCTTCACAGGCACAGAGCACACTCTGGGCACAATTGAGCCCTCGTCTATGAAATTCGGTTGCCTTTTCTTTTACATCCATACTTTCTCCTCAAAAAATCCCCCTGTCCCAAAGGGACAGAGGGCATTATTATGCGGTACCACCTCTGTATATCTGTGTCTCACGGCACAGACCTCAATAAGTGCAGAGCACTTCTGCGCTTTACCGGGCGCACCCGTCACAGCCTACTTGCCTGGCGCTTTCGGTGTGCCGCTCTGAACTGTATTCAGCCTGCCCCTCTCCCCCTCTTCCAGCAAAATGAGGTCTCTCTGTGCAGAGGAAAAAGCCTACTTCTGTTCTTCTTCGCGTTACCTGTGGATTATACCGTATCTTATGTTTTCTGTCAAGCAGTTGCGCTTTTATACTTTTCAGCGGCAATAAGCTGCTCCTGAGCGCTGGCAAGGGTGGTCTCGGTGATGTTATCGCCGCCGTGGAGTCTTGCAAGTTCCCGCTTCCGCCCCTCATTATCCAGCGGGCGGACCTCTGTATATGTTCTGCCTCCGCGCTCCTCCTTGGAGATGACAAAGTGGCTGTCCGCCATGGCGGCAATCTGCGGCAGATGGGTGACACACATCACCTGTTTGCCTCTCGACACGCAGTAGAGCTTTTCTCCTACACGCTGAGCCGCGATACCGGAAACGCCGGTGTCGATCTCGTCAAAGATCATAGTGGCAACCGGGTCATTTTCCGCAAAGACATTCTTCATGGCAAGCATGATGCGGCTAAGCTCGCCGCCGGAGGCGATCTTGCTGATACGCCCCATATCCTCGCCGGCGTTTGCAGACATAACAAAGCGGATCTGGTCCATACCGTTTACATCAAAGCCCAGCTTATTCTCCACGGGTGTAAACTCCACCGCAAAGCGCACGGAAGGCATGTTCAGATCCCGAAGCTCAGAAACGATACGTCCCTGCAGTTCTTTGGCTGCCTCACGCCTCTTTTTGCTTAAGGTTTCCGCGGCGGAGAGGCACAGCTTTTTCTGGGCCTCCAGTTCTTTCTGCAGTTTAAGCAGCCGCTCATCCGCATATTGGATATCATCCAACTTTTCCCTGCATTGCTGAAGATACTCCAGCAGCTCCGCTTCATCTTTGCCGTATTTCCTGTCCAGCTTGTTCAGAAGGGAAAGTCTGGTTTCCAGCCTGTCATATTCCTCTGGAGAAAAGTCAAGGCTGTCTTTAAAATCCCGAAGAAGCTCCGACGCATCGGAAAGTGAAAACACGGCATCGCTGATGCTTTTCCGGGCAGATTCCAGTTCAGGCGCAATGGCCGCGGCGCGCTGGGCGTAATATTCCGCATTCTGGGCCAGGGTCACCGCGTTTTCGTCCCCCTCATACAGAGCGGCGTACGCCTCATCAATGGCTTCCGTCAGCTTTTCGGAGTTTCGCAGCAGGTCGCGCCGGGAGGATAATTCCTCGCGTTCTCCTACTTTCAATTCCGCCTTTTCCAGTTCGTCTATCTGAAACCGAAGACTGTCACTCAACCGGGCTTTTTCAATCTCATCCATATTGAGCCTGGATATCTCTTTTTCAATCGCCCGGTATTTTGAAAATTGCTGACCGTATGCCGCAATGCTCTCCTCATAGCTGCCGAAGCGATCAAGGTACTCCATATGCCGGCGCTCATCCATAAGCTGGCGTCCATCGTTCTGGCCGTGGATATCCACCAACAGGGCGGCAAGCTCTTTCATCTGCGCAGCTGTCGCCGGAGCCCCACAGATACGGCAGGAGCTTTTCCCATCGGCACTTATCCTGCGCTGTAAAATCAGCTCGTCTTCCGCCTCGATATCGTTATCCTTCAACCACTGCTCTGTACCTTCGATATCAAACACAGCGCTGACAAGTCCTTTATCGGCACCGCGGCGCACAAGCTCCCGGCTGACTCTCTCGCCAAGAACTGCTCCGATTGAGTCGATAACGATGGATTTACCGGCGCCGGTCTCGCCCGTCAGAACATTCAGACCGCCGGTAAAGCTGATATCAGCTCGCTCGATAACGGCAATATTTTCAATGTGAAGTTCGTTCAGCATATTCATGCACCTCACACCGGGCCAATCCGGTCATAAAATGGTCTCAATCTCGTGATAAAACCTGAGCGCTGATTCATTGTCCTTCAATGCGAGAAAAGCCGTATCGTCTCCCGCCAGGGTACCCACAAGGTTTTCGATGTGCATACCATCGATAGCGGAGCATGCCGCCGGCGCAAGGCCCGGCAAGGTTTTGATAACGATAAGGTTCTGCGCTATGTCAAAGGAGATAAGGCTCTCCTTCAATATCTTTCTCAGTCTCTGACTGGAATCGTCCTGTTCCGGCTTGGACGCAGGTACATACCGGTAGCTTCCGTTCGGTCCAAGTTCCTTTACAAGGCGCATATCCTTGATATCTCTTGAAAGCGTGGCCTGTGTGCTCTTTATACCGCGCTCCGCAAGAGCTTGCATAAGCTGGTGCTGGGTCTCAATGTCTCGTTCCGAGATGATCTCAAGGATGACATTTTGTCTGCCCGGTTTCATCAACTTCCCTCCTGTTATTTCATGTTATGTCAGTTTTTCATAGGCGAGCTCATAAAAGCTCTTAAGCCCCATGTCTACCATAAGAGTATAGTGCTCTGACCTTTCGGCCACAAGCAGATCGCCGTTTGCAATATCAAATACCGAGTTTCCGTCTACCGACAGATAGGCCTTGCGCCCATGGAGCTTCTCTGTCTTTACACTGATCCGTCTCTCAGGATCAAGAACAAAAGATCGGGCTCCCATAATATGGGCGCAAATGGGGCTCAGGATGATATTCGCGGTTCCCGGCTCAACGATGGGGCCTCCGGCGGACATGGAATAGCCGGTAGAGCCGGTGGGTGTAGACAGAATCACACCGTCGCCGGAAAAACTGGTTATTCTCTCCCCGTTGCACCACGCGCTTATCTTTACGCATTCGCCGTAGCCGTGTATCACCGCGTCGTTGAGCGCACAATCGGTATATATTGCTTTGCCGTCGCGGATAAGGGCAACATCCAGCATCATTCTTCGGCTGATCTTATATTCGCCTTTAGCCGCTTTAACAATGAGATCAATATTCTCCGGCTCAAGAGTGGACATGAACCCCTTTGTCCCAAGGTTTACACCCAGCAGCGGAACCTCTGTTCCCTGTATTTGTCTGGAAGCGGCAAGAATCGTACCGTCTCCACCGATGACAATAATCAGCGAACAGTCCTGTGCCAGCTCTCTGAGTTTTGAGGTCACAATATCCTTTGGAATTACATCATCCTCTTTGTCCACAAACACAGGACAAACGGCCACATCAAAACCTGCGTCTTGCAGAAGCTGCATCGAATGCTTTGTTATTTTGAGCTCCTTATCCCGGAAAGGGTTTGGACAAATCGCTATCAATATGATCTTTCCCTTCTGCTAAAGCACCTCATGTGACGCTTCAACCACCGCGTCAACATCTATTTCCCGTGTATCATATACACCATTTTTCATATAGCAAATATACTCAATATTACCTTCTGGGCCTTTAATGGGTGAAAAGTCCAGCCCCATAACGGAAAGCCCAATCTCCGGCGCAAAATCCAGTATGCCCTGCACCACCTGGCGGTGTACCTGTTTGTCGCGGACGACGCCCTTTTTTCCGACCTCATCTCTGCCGGCCTCAAACTGAGGCTTAATGAGGCAGATGATATCGGCATCAGGCTTTAATAGCTGTTTTACAGCAGGCAAAACAAGCCGGATTGAAATAAAGGACACATCCATAACCGCCACATCCAGAAGCTCCGGTATCTGTTCCTCGGTAACATATCTGAGATTTGTGCGTTCCAGATTCACCACGCGCTCATCGTTGCGAAGCTTCCATGCGAGCTGTCCGTAGCCCACATCAACGGCGTAAACCTTTTCTGCGCCATGCTGCAGGAGCACATCGGTAAAGCCTCCCGTCGAGGCGCCGCAGTCGATACACCTTTTTCCGCTGGGGTCAACGGGAAAGACTTTCAAAGCCTTGTCCAGCTTAAAGCCGCCTCTGCTTACAAAGGGAATAGCTTCCCCATGGACTTCCACTTTGGCATCAAGTGCCACAGGCATCCCGGGCTTATCCGCACGCTGACCGTTTACAAAAACAAGGCCGCTCATTATCGTGGTTTTTGCACGCTCCCGGCTTTCCGTAAAGCCCAGGTCAAAAACCAGCTGATCCAATCTGACTTTCTTCATTGACTGTTCCCGTTATCCGCGCAAATTTTTACGGCCGTATGCGCAATTCCCTCTGCATCAAGGCCATAGTCATGCAAAAGCTCCTCCACGGTTCCGTGGGTCACAATACCTTCTCCGAGATTAATCAGCGCAATCCCTTTCAAACAAATGCCGCTTTCAGCAGCAGCGGCGGCGATTTGCTCCCCGACAGAGCCGGGTGCACAGACATCCTCCGCCACAATAAGACGGTCAGTTTTCTTCAGAGAGGCAAGCGTCTCCCGGAAAGTGTTCGGCTTGATCTGTCCTATCTTTATTATTTCCGCGCTGATGCCCTGCTTTTCAAGCAAAACGGCAGCTGAAAGTGCCTGATTTACCATTGTACCGCAGCACACCAGCGTAAGATCCGTTCCGGTCCTTATCTGCTGCTCGGCAGACAGGGATGAGGCAGTGTACGCCCCCTCTCCCCCTCTTGGATAGCGGACAGCAACCGGACCCTTAAGCTCTGATATGGCATAACCGAGCATATCATGAAGCTCCTTGAAACTTCCCGGACAAAGTATCGTCATTCCAGGAACAGAGCTGAGATAATTCACATCAAAAACGCCGTGATGGGTCTCGCCATCGCTGCCCACAAGCCCGGCACGGTCAACGGCAAATACCACGTGCAGCTTTTGCAGGGCCACATCATGGATCATCATATCATAGCCACGCTGCAGGAAGCTTGAATACACGGCAAACACGGGCACAGCTCCCTCCTTTGCCATTCCGGCTGCCATCGCTGTGGCATGTCCCTCCGCAATGCCAACGTCAAAAAAACGCTCCGGAAAGCGCTTTGCAAAGCACTCCAGGCCGGTTCCGCCTGACATTGCCGCAGTGATTGCCGCAATCTTTTTGTTTTTTTCCGCATATTCGCAAAGATATTCTCCGAATTTGGTGGAAAAACTATCTCCGGATTCCGCCATCTCCCCCGTCTCAGGGTCAAATTTTCCGACCCCGTGGTACTTGTCCGGACGCTGCTCTGCATAGGGGCAGCCCTTGCCTTTTTTCGTGATAACATGGAGCAGAACCGGCTGTCGCATATCTTTTGCCCAGCGCAGAACAGTCTCCAGCTTGCTTACATCGTGACCGTCCACTGGACCGAGGTAATACATGCCCATTTCGCTGAAGATGTTGCCGGGCAGAAGGTGGGATTTGAGCCACTCTTTGATCGTATGGTTAAACCTGTACAGCGCAGGAAGTTGGCCGAATACCTCTCTATACCAGCGCTTAAAGCTGATATACCCGGGTCTGACCCTCATGTCCTGCAGCATACTTGCCATACCGCCCACATTTTCGTTTATGGACATGTTGTTATCATTTAATATAATAACCATCGGCTCTCCGCTGGCCGCAGCATCAGCAAGACCCTCATAAGCAAGGCCGCCTGTCAATGCCCCGTCGCCGATCACGGCGGCAACGTCATAATTTGCTCCTGCAAGCGTCCTGCCTCTTGCCATACCCAGCGCCACCGACACGGAATTGGATGCATGTCCTGCAACAAATGCATCGTCAGCTTTCTCATTGGGCTTGGGAAAACCGGAAATTCCTCCATGCTGACGCAGGGTGGAGAAAACATCTCTCCGCCCGGTTATAATTTTATGTGCATAACTTTGATGTCCAACGTCAAATACAATTCTGTCATAAGCAGTATCATACACGCGGTGCAGTGCCACAGTGAGTTCCACCGTGCCGAGATTCGATGAAAGATGCCCGCCGGTTTGAGATACGCTATTAATGATAAATTGACGAATTTCATCACAAAGAGGACGCAGTTCATCAGTATGCAGTTTTTTTATATCATCCGATGAATTGATCTTATCCAGAATACTCAAATCAAAACCCCTGATTTTCACGGAAAGCGCAAAAAACGCGCTCCGTTTAATATTTTCTTTCCGCCAGTGAATCTGCAAGGCGGCAGAGAAATTCTGTATTTTCAAAGATCCCATTAAGGACCGTCTTCGCATAATCCGTAAGCTTTTTCACGATACGGGCGCACTCTTCCTGCCCGTAAAGCACCATGTAGGTATTCTTGCTCTCCTGCTCATCGGAGCCGATAGGCTTTCCAAGCTCTTCTTCGGTGCTCAGCACGTCCAGCATATCATCTCTTATCTGGAAAGCAATGCCCAAAGCCGCGCCGAACTGTCCCGCTGCTTCCAGCATTTTCTTATCTCCTCCGGCGGCGGCAACGCCCATCTGACACGCTGCTACAAGCAGTGCACCGGTCTTACGGCTGTTGATCTCATCAAGTTCCTGAGCGGTGAGCTTTTTCCCCTCGCCCAGCATGTCGAGATATTGACCGCCGCACATACCGTCAAGTCCGACGGCACCGGCCAGAATCTCCGCACAGGCAGCTTTCCTCTCTGGATTTAATCCGCTGCGGAGTATGGTGCCGAAAGCCTCCGCTTGCAGAGCATCTCCGGCAAGAGTCGCTGTGCATTCTCCATAGACAACATGGTTTGTGGGTCTGCCCCGGCGAAGCTCGTCATTGTCCATACAGGGCAGATCATCATGGATAAGGCTGTATGTGTGCAGCATCTCTACCGCACAGGCAGTGGGAAGCGCGGCTTCCAAATCTCCGCCGGAAATGCGGCAGAACTCCAGAACCAGTATGGGCCTTATCCTCTTTCCGCCGGCAAGCAGGCTGTATCTCATAGCCTCCGCAAGTCCGGCCTGAGGAAGCTCATCCGCAGTAAAATACTGCGCCAGCGCCTCATCTATCAGTTTCTTATAATCTTTGTCTGTCATATCACTGTTCATCCTCAAAGGGCAACTCAACAGGTTGCCTGTCATCTCCTTTTTTGAGCTTCACTACCTGCTGTTCCGCCTCATCGAGCATGGTACCGCAGTTCTTTATCAGAGAAGTGCCCTCCTCAAACAGAGAGAGAGAATCCTTTAACGGCAGATCACCCTTTTCCAGATGGCGGACAATTTCATCAAGTCTTGCAAGTGACTGTTCAAAGCTGAGTTTCTTATTTGCCATAGCTTACTCCTATATTCTGTCAGTGATGGTCTCCACGCGGCAATCCGCGCTTCCGTCCCTGAGACGAAGGGAAATATGTTCGCCAACTTCAAGCTGATGGATTGACTTCACAGTCTCCCCGTCCTCTTTAGAGGCAATAGAATATCCCCTTGACAAAACGCGCAGCGGGCTCATTGCGTCAAGAGACGCGGCAAGACGTACATAGTCCTGCTTTTTCCTGGAAAGCATTCTCTCCTGGGCGGAGAGAAGTTTGTCACGGGCGTGGTCAAGTTCTATGCGCCTGTCATCAATATATACCGAAGGATCGGAGAGGACTCGTTTGGTTTTCAGTCCGTTCAGCCTCTCTTTAAGCCTGTCCAGCATTTTTGTCATGGCCTGAGCCGAGCGTATATCATAGCTTCTGAGAACGTCAAGCATCTCATTTCTGTCTGGCACGGCGATCTCCGCTGCGTTGGATGGCGTAGAGGCTCTTCTGTCCGCCACATAGTCCGATATGGTGACATCCGGCTCATGTCCCACGGCGGAAATGACCGGAATCTTCGAGGCGTATATGGCTCTTGCCACACGCTCATCGTTAAAGGCCCAAAGGTCCTCAATAGAACCGCCGCCACGGCCTGTGATGATAAGGTCGGCAAGCTTAAATTCATTTGCATATTTAATAGCACCGGCAATTTCCGCCGGAGCCTCGCTCCCCTGCACCCGAACCGGCAGCAGAAGCACTTTTGTCATGGGCCATCTGTGCCCCATGATACGAATCATATCGTGTACGGCGGCGCCGGCAGAAGATGTTATGATGGCGATGCGTTCGGGAAACTCCGGCAGCGGCTTTTTATGGGCGCTGTCAAACAGTCCCTCTGCAGAGAGCTTCGCCTTCAGCTGTTCAAATGCCACCTGAAGATCGCCTGTTCCCTCCGGCATAAGGGCATTGCAGTAGAGCTGATATGCCCCGTCTCTCGGATAAACCGATACTCTGCCGAAAGCCGTAACGCTCATTCCGCTTTCCGGGCGAAAACGAAGCCGGGAGGCGCTGCTTTTAAACATAACACAGCGCAGGCTGCTCTCACTGTCCTTTAAGGTGAAGTAGTGATGCCCGGAGGGATAAATCTTATAATTGGAAAGTTCCCCTCTCACGCACACATCGGCAAGAAGCGGGTCAAGTTCAAACAGGTCCTTTATCCGATTATTGAGCTGCGTGACTGTTAGCGTCTGTTTTTCCATTTTACTGTTGTTCGGACTTGTCGCCCAGCTCGCCTCGCACGAAGCCGCCCAGAACGCCGTTTACAAAAGCCACCGTATCCGGCTCATCATAGCCCTTATCCATCTCCACCGCCTCATTAATAGCGGCAGCGTTAGGAATATCATCCATATAAAGAATCTCGCAGATGGCGCAGCGCATCACAGCAGCGGCAGTCTTGGATATGCGTTCCACCTTCCAGCCCTTGGAATATCGCTCTATAAAGCCGTCAAGCTCGCTTCTGTTCTCGGCAATGAGACCGGTGAGACGACGGATATAGTCCATCTGTTTTTCATCAGGGTATTCGCTGAACAGCTCGTCCTCTGCCGCAAGGCTGCCATAGTGTTCTTCGGAAAAGAAATCATCCAGAAGCTCAGCTGCCTCCATGCCATTGGCAGCGGCGGCAAAGCTCAATTGTATGGCGATCTCCCGTGCTGTGGTCCTTGTCATTTCAGTTCCTCCAGACAATCATTTCTCAAAGGAGATGCCGGAAACATGAACATTCACCTGAGAATGTTCAAAACCGGTGGTGGAAGAGATAACGTTCATTACCTTTTCCTGAACAGCCTGTGCAACCTTCACGATATTGCAGCCGTAGGTGACGGTAATAATGGCGTCAACAACGATCTGAGACTCTACAAACTGAATCTTTATGCCCTTGGAAACGGTTTTCAGGCCGATAAGCTCGGCAAGCTCAGCCCCTGCGGTATTTGCAAGACCCGCAACACCGTCCACCTCGGAGATGGCGGTACGAACCATGCTGGAAATTACTTCTTCAGAAATATTGATGCTGCCGTTTTCCTCCTGGCATGTGATATAGTTTTCGTTCATAGCAATCCTCCTATATGATTTCAGAGTATTCTACCACGTTACCCAAAAAAAATAAAGTATAATAATTTAAAATAAGCATTTTTATTGAATATTAAAACATATCCCGCCGTTTCTTAATATAAGAAACGGCGGGATAGAAACAAATTATGCCTTGACTTCTATGATATAGAGCTGGGATGCCTCGTAGTCTGTTTCGCTGCAGATGATATCGGTTATTCTGGCAACTGCCTCCTCGCTCAGCCCCTCCTCAGGTGCCGGAACGGCAACGGTGATAGAGTCGTTCCCTATGTACACAACACAGTCGGAAAACTCCTTTGCGATGAGAAGATTCTCTATCTGGGACTCTTTCATGGAACAGGTAGCCATAGCGGATATGGCGTTCATTGCGCTGTCAATGGTCTCTTGAGAGGCTGTCTCAGCTGTGGCAGCAGTCTGCAAAAGCTGCAGGGCTTCGTCTCTCGATACCTGCCGCGTCAGTCTTGCCTCAGCAAAATACCCTGCTGCAACGCTCTCTTCTCCATCGGCTGCAAGGGCGCTCGCCAATGCTTCATCCTCTGCAACCACCATTTCCGCATCCGGTTGGCCCCATCTGTTATTATAGGACCAGTTGAGCAGCACTGCCGCACATACAAACATCAAAACTGCGATCATCGTAATGTTTCTTTTCTTGTTTTTCATGTTTTGCTACTCCTCCCTAACTTTAATCCGCCAGCTTAAGTATCGTTATCCTGTCTGAGCCAAAACCAGTATATGAGCCGATGGCCTTGATAATATCCAGCCGCACTGCGGCATTTTCCGCACCGCGGCACACCACCACAACGCCGTTGTCGGATATTATCACCTGCGCCTCTCCCACGCCTTCCACGGTGGAAAGCATCTGCTGAATTCGCTCATCCCCATCTTCCGGGGTGTTTTTCTGCGTACTTGTAGGAAGCAGCATAAGAATTACGCCAAGAGCAAGTATCAAAAGCGGATATTTGAACTTTTCCAATGTTTCCAGTACTTTTGTCTTAGTCATTGCTGCTCCACTCCTGATTTTCCGCCGGTATGCCAAGCCCCGCAAAGATCACATCCGAAAGCCGCTTTCTTTCCGCCTCGCTGCAGCCCGACTGTATCTTTACCGATTCGGGTACCCACACACCTTCACCGCTCCAAAAGGCCGTCACCTTCACTTCCGCTATCTCTATGCCAAGCGTTTCCGCTTTGTCCATAATATATGCTTCACATTCCTGCTGTATGACTGTACGACTCATGCTGTCTCTGATCTCCGTACCTTTGTCTGTCAACTCATTGCCCATCTCCCTGTATTTTGCAAGCTCAACCGAGTACTCCGTCAGTTCCAGCTTACTTAAAGGTATCAGGATCGTCATGATCAGCACCACCGTGCAGGCAATGGAAGCCGCTTTTTTCACGCCGCCCTCCGGCATAAGGCCAAGAGCGATGCCGCAGAAAAAAGAAAGTCCGCAAAGCTGTCTCATGATCCCGCTCATGCCGCTACCACCTTTATCGCTGCCATAAATGAAAAGAAAAGCATTATCCCGCAGCAGCCCACCAGCCCTAACAGCAGAGACATGGCAGTTCCAATGTCACTTAAAAGCTGTGAAAGCCTGCCCCCGGGTATCATATCCGCTACCGCTGCAGATATTTTGAAAAGAAAGGTTTTTACTGACAGCACAGCAAAAGGTCCGATACAAAGTGCGCAAACTGCCACAAGGCAAAAGGCTCCGGCGGAGTTTTTAATGATTGATGCCGCTGAGAGCACAACTGCGGCTGCATCTGAGATAATACCGCCTACCACAGGGAGTGTGGAAGATATGACCGTCTTTGCAGTCTTTACCGCAGTGGCATCGGTGCTGCCGGTGATAAGCCCTGTTATTCCAATATAGGCGCTGAATGCGATGGTGAGCCCAGTCATTATCGTGGTTGCAAGCCACTTTACCAGCTTTGCCGCGGTACGGAGGATGGAATTGAGACTTATGCTGCATGTGATAACAATGGCGATATAGCAGTATACAAGCGGTATCACCAGCTTTTGTGAAACGCTCATCAACACATCCAGTGCAAGACAGACTGCCGCATACTTTGCCGGTGACGACACCACTGCGCCGCAGGCGGCAGAAGCGGCAAAAACCGCTGGCATTGCCGCTTTGGAATAATCCGAAAGCTGATTTAACGCCGATGTTGCGCAGGACACAATACCATCCATATTTCCTGCTACCATGATGGCAACCGTCACACAGGAAGCAATACTTATGTATTCGGCCAACCCTTTGTCCGCACATATGCACATCCCCACTGCACAGAAAACCGATATGGCCGCGATGGCAAAGACCGTTTTAAACTCATTTTTCAGTTCCGCGCTTATCGTTTCCAGAAAACTCCGAAACAGCCGGGAAAGTGCCCCGCCTGCGTCATAATTGCCGTCCAGTTCCAAATTGCCGCTTATTTCTTTCGCGTCTTCCGGCAGGCTATCTTCCACAGCAAAGACATCCATATCTTCCGCAGCATCATCATACAGCTCTTCGGCATAGCAGGTGGTGACAAACAGCGGCAAAAGAAGAAAAAAAGCAAGTAATTTTCTCAAATCATCGCACCTATCGCAGTCAGCATACTCATAAGCAGGGGCATCACGATGCAAAGGGCACATATGGTTCCGGCAAGCTCTACGGCGGAGGCCGCCGCAGCCTGGGCAGAGTCCCTGCACAAGTCTGAGGTCATTTTTGTGATAATCGAAACGGCGACACACTTTACCACCGGTTTGATCATCAGCTCACTGACGCCGAAAATGCGCTGCAATGCCTCAGCCAGCTCCACAAAAGCGTTTGCAAAGCCCAGTGACGCGCCCATGATAGCAACCACTGTCCCGATACTGAGAAGCAGACTCAGTTCCGGGTTTGTCCTTTTCAGGACGATACTGATAAGCGCCGCGGTCAGTGCAAGCGCCGCTGCTTTTATGATCAGCTCCATCACAGTCCGAACAGGGTCTTTATCATGGTGAAAAGCTCACTGATTTTCTGGACAACCACCATCAGCACCACAACAAGGGCCGTTATCGTCGTCATAAGGGCCTGTTCCTCCCTACCTGAGCGCTGAAGGAGGATGTTCAACACAGCCACAAGTATACCCACTGCAGCGATTTTAAATATCAGGTCAATATCCATGCTGTTCTCCTAAAGTAGTAGTATGATCAGAAAACTGCCTGCCGCCGCGCACAGGCCAAGTGCAAGCCGTCTGCTCTCCGGGTACGCAGCTCTCAGTTTATCTTCCTGATTCTTTAATTCGGCGCGACAGGAGTCGATAACTGCCAGTTGTTCAGTCAACTCATAACGTCCCAGGACAGTTCCTGCTTTTTTTACCGTGTCCAGTTCCTTTTTTGATAAACCATTCAAATATGTCTCCGCCGCCATGTTCCATAGCCTTGAAAATTCGTTTTCCTCCAAAAGAGGCAGGGCGCTGCAAACCGCGGAAAAAAAGCTCCCAACCGTTCCATTGCACCTGTCTCCCAGCATATGCATCAGCTCCGGCATCGGTGTCAGCCTTGTCCCAAGTTCGGCCCGCATAAGTTCCATGCCCCGTACAAGCTCGCTCAGGCAGTCAATCTCCGCCTTTTTACGCCGGATCAAAATAATAGAAAAAAAGAAAAATGCGCTGAATATGGCCTCGATACCGATAGCTTTCATACAAGTCTCTCCGTTTTATAACAGCGCTCTCCCCTGTTCATGCTTATTACAAGGGCATGTCTGAATATTCCAAGCTCCAGTAGTTCTCTGTAAACCTGTCTTTTCATCAGTTCCTCCACGCATGCTGCATGGGCACTGGCCAAAATTCCGACGCCGCAGCCATAGATCTCCTTTGCCGTCTCCGTATCCTCCGTTCTGGTTATCTCGTCCATAGCAATGATTTGTGGGTTCATGCCCCGAAGCAGCATCATCGCCGCCTGCGCTTTGGGCGCTCCGCTTATCACGTCGCTGCGCTTTCCTGTGTCAAACTGAGCGGTACTCCCGTCAAAGGCTGCCAGCTCATATCGCTCGTCGATAACGCCAATCCTTATGCCGGAGTCAGACAGGCGGCGTACCATTTCTCTCAGGGCTGTAGTTTTTCCCCCGCCCGGCGGAGAAATGATCAGCGTGTTTTCATAGTCCCCGGAGTAAAGCTCCTTTATGATCCCGTCGCATATGCCCCGGTGCTCTTGAGGGATACGTATGGCCAGGGAGGATATGCTCCGGAATCCCCTGATTTCCCCGTCATATATCGCCGCCGCGCCGCATATGCCAATACGCAGTCCCCTGCTGCTCACATAGCCCTTTGTAATCTCACCCATGGCTGTGTGAAAGGAGGCACCTGTGGCCTTCTCCATGGTGCGGAGCAGGTCATTTTCGGTCAGATTATCCCCGGAGAGACTATGCTCGTGACCCCGGTACAGGAAACCCGGCCTGCGCCCCAACCGCAGCCTGATCTCCTCGGCATGTCCCAGAGCACATTTCCTGTATTCCTCCATATATCTCGCCGGCAAAAGCTGCATGGCATGTTCATGTTCGTTCATTGTCTCACTTCCTATGGACAATCTATGCTGGGAGAAAGCAAATATTCTTGAAACTTACTATGATTTGTGCTATCATTTCAAACAAGAATCAATTCAGTTTTTTGGAGGAAATATCATGGAAATGAAAATTATCTTCGCCGGCGCCATGTTTCTTGTGGGCTGGCTTTGGTTCTACCTGTTTTTCAGGCAGTTTCTCTTCAACATTCTCACTGCCTTTCCTCTGATCAAGGCAATGAACAAGGCTCAACCGAACCTTATCGCTATTGGTGCAAAACGATATACTATTGTGTCTTTCGTAGCCTGCACTGTGGTATGCGCTATCGTGGCAGGTATTATCATCTGGCTCTGCCCGCTGTACCTGATCATAAGTTTCATTGTGGGCGCTCTGGTTGGTTTTGTGATGTATATTGGGAAGCTGTCTCCTAAGAATCGCGCCATGTTCGATGTGTTCTGCAACGCCTATTACCGCTTTGTCCCGGATGATGAGCTGCGCACCTTTATGTATAACAAGAACCCCCATAAGATGAAGGTAAGACTTCACACTATGGGTGTCAGCACTGACTGGATTCCCAATTTCAAAGATAAGGATTAAACCCTCTTCCTCAACCCGGGTTTCGATCGACAATAAAAACGCCCGAACAAATGTTCGGGCGTTCATATATTTTAACGGGAACCGGTTCTGATTGGGGCTAAGATTATCCCTCGATCTGGAGCGCATCGTAGCCGGACTCGCCGGTGCGGATGCGGACAACGTCCTCCACATCGTATACAAATATCTTGCCATCGCCCAGGTTTCCGGTGTGGAGAGCTGCGTTGGCTGCTGCCACAACAAGCTGAGGATCCACCTTGGATACAACGATATCAACCTGCACTTTGGGGGTAAGGTGCATACTCATCTCTACGCCGCGGTACTGACCGGTCTTGCCCTTCTGGGTGCCGCAGCCCATAACGCTGGTAACAGTCATGCCGGTAACACCGATGGCCTCCATGGTATCGCGGAGAGTGCCGAACCGTTCCTCGTCGCAGAGGATGCGGACAAGTGTATAACGCTTCTTGCCGATAGGGGTCTCCTTTTCAGAGCCGGACAGAGCAAGTGCAAAAGGCTTGATGTTCTCCACTTCCACAGGCCCATCGGACTTTGCGCCAAGGTGAGCCTCAAGAGGCAGGAAATCGGCATAGGCACTGGTGAGGCCATGCTCACTGATATCCAGGCCTTCAATTTCATCGGCTGTGCTGGTACGGAGACCATTGGTGGCCTTGATGATTTTGAAAACAATAATCATGCAGATGACGGTGTATACTGCAATGCTGACAACGCCTGCCAGCTGCACAAGGAGCTGATGTACGCCGCCGCCATAGAACAGGCCCTTGCTGCCGTAGCTCTCATTGCAGGCAAAGAGGCCTACTGCAATGGTGCCCCACATACCGTTGACACAGTGGACTGCAATAGCGCCCACAGGGTCATCAATGTGGAACTTGAAGTCGAGAACTTCCACTGCCACATCCACAAGGATGCCGGAGACAATGCCGATGATTGCAGCACCCAGTGCGTCCACACTGGCACAGCCTGCGGTAATAGCCACAAGACCTGCAAGGGATGCATTCAGGCACATGGAGACGTCAGGCTTGCCGTTCTTGATCCAGGTATAGAGCATGCACGTGACGGTAGCTATGGCAGGAGCAATCGTGGTGGTTCCGAATATCTTCGCCATCTCATCCACATCTGCGGCGGCAGCACCGTTGAAGCCGTACCAGCCGAACCAGAGGATGAATACGCCCAGAGCGCCAAGAGTGACGGAGTGACCGGGGATTGCGTTGGATGTGACGGTTCCGTCCTCATTTTTGGTGTACTTTCCGATACGGGGTCCAAGGATTGCAGCGCCCACCAACGCGGACAGGCCGCCTACCATATGGATAACAGAGGAGCCGGCAAAGTCAATATAGCTCAGCTCAGAGAGCCAGCCGCCGCCCCAGACCCAGCCGGCCTCAATGGGATACACCACAAGGCTGATTACGGCAGAGTAGATGCAGTAAGCGGAAAACTTGGTACGTTCAGCCATTGCGCCGGAGACAATTGTTGCTGCCGTTGCGCAGAACACAAGCTGGAACACGAAAGCAGACCAATCAAAGTTTTCAAAATCGGTGAATAAGGTCAGATTGGGCTTGCCAATCAGGCCGAAGAAGGTGTGCTCACCCATCATAAGTCCATAGCCCAGCAGCATAAACACCACTGTGCCGATACAGAAGTCCATCAGGTTCTTCATAATGATGTTGCCGGCGTTTTTTGCTCTGGTAAAGCCGGTCTCAACCATGGCGAAGCCGCACTGCATAAAGAACACCAACGCTGCGCCTACCAAAAACCATATTGACATATCCATATTCTTTTCTCCTTTCTAATAAAAGAGGCAAAGGCGTCTGAGAAAAATCAGACGCCTTTGCCTGTTATAA
>CAZESU010000034.1:0-18074 GCA_964515275.1 uncultured Oscillospiraceae bacterium | reverse complement strand
GCCTTGTCTATTCTTTTGCTGTTTTCAATTTGCGCAACTTATTGTACCTTATCGGAATGAACGGGATGATGTTTCTAAGGAAATTGTTAGCGACTCCTTTCCAATAGTTTCCGCAGCGGTTTCACCGAACGCATTTATGAATAGGTCCGGCTTGCGTATTCCCATATCGGTAAAGAACGCTTCATTAAGCTCATAATCATAGTTTTGTCCGATGTGAACCGGCAGGTGTGTATATTTATCGAGTTCAGGAATCACACAGCTTCAGGAATTACACAGCTGCGTTTGATTATTACAGGTCTTGTTCCGACAATTGTCATTACTTTCATTCTGAATATCTTCCATTTTCATAAGACAGGCTTAAAGGTCACCGAGCTTTTTCAGTAATTCCACCATCCCGTCCACGTCGAGACGCTCGGTGTTGTGAGAGTTGTATTCGTCGGTGGTAGTAAGGGCATCGTTGCCTGTGGTCTCATACTTCGCATAGTTCAAGTTGCGGTTATCGGCGGAAATGCGGAAGTAATTTCCAAGATCTTGGGCGTAGATCATCTCTTCCTTGGTAACAAGTACCTCGTAGAGCTTTTCTCCGTGCCTTGTACCGATATAATGGATATCGTTGTCGGCGTTCATATATTTTTTTACAGCTTCGGCAAGGGTTCCGATGGTAGCAGCGGGAGCTTTCTGTACGAACAGGTCACCCTGATTGCCATGCTGAAAAGCGTAAATCACAAGGTCTACCGCGTCGTCGAGAGTCATCATGAAGCGGGTCATTTCAGGATTGGTTATTGTAAGAGGCTTTCCTTCGCGTATCTGCTGCGCAAACAGGGGAATGACAGAGCCACGGCTTGCCATAACATTGCCGTATCTGGTACGGCAGATGACAGTCTGATCCTCGCGGAGATTACGTCCCTTGGCAATGGCAACCTTTTCCATAAGCGCCTTGCTCATGCCCATGGCGTTGATAGGATAGGCCGCTTTATCGGTGCTGAGGACAATGACTTTTTTTACATTATGGCGTATGGCGGCATCAATTACATTGCCGGAGCCGATGACATTGGTCTGCACAGCCTCCATAGGGAAGAACTCACAGGAAGGTACCTGCTTAAGAGCAGCGGCATGGAAAACAAAATCAACTCCGTCCATCGCATCGTCTATGCTGCCTGCGTTGCGTACATCCCCAATATAAAATTTGATCTTGTCATTATTATAGAGCTTTCTCATGTCATCCTGCTTTTTCTCGTCACGGGAGAAAATACGGATCTCCTTTAAACCGGAGTCGAGAAAACGCTGCAAAACGGCGTTACCAAAGGAGCCGGTACCGCCGGTGATAAGCAGAACCTTATCCTTGAAGAAATTGTTATCCATAATGGGAGCCTTCTTTCATTTTATTTTTTGAAACTTAAAAGTAAAGGGTCAAGTTTTTTCCATTTTGATACGAAATATTCGCCTTTGGAACGTATAAGCAGGTCATGAGCGTCAGAGCCGCTGTTTGTGGTCTGATGCGGTTTATGCCCTACGCCCAGCCAGGGACAGTAGGCGAGGGATTTGCCAGCGTGACGGACCTTAAGAGAGATGTCAGTATCCTCGTAGCAGGTGGGATCGTAAAACAGGTCGAAGCCCCCTATCTCTTCAAACAGACTTCGTTTCAACATCATCCCTCCCGTGCCGATATAGCCGATATCGTCACGCCATAATCCGTATGGAGGCATATAGCCCATTGGGAAACTGTCGGCCACACGGTATGCATATCCCCGGGAATTAAACCAGCCGCCCGCCCAGCCTGCAGCGCCGACCGTATCGTCGCCTTTGAATATCTCGATATAAGGGTCAAGCCAGTTCTCGTGCTGTACCCACTGGTCGCTGTCAAGAAAAATGATATATTCGCTTTCGACCATACTGACGCCAAGATTACGTCCGCTGGAGCAGCCGTTGCGGTCATTGCGGCACAGAAGGATATCATCCCGCTGCTGAAGCAGCTCATAGGAGCCGTCAGAGCTTTGATTATCCACCACCACAACTTTGCATCCGTATCGGCTGTTGTTTTCAAGTATGGAGTCAATGCAGCGGAAGATACAGTCTCTGTTATTATAGTTGAGAACCACTGCTGAAATATTGTTGTAGAACGGCTCCGAAACCGGGGTACGTTCCCCGGCAAGAGCGGAGCATACTCTCAGCAGTTCATCATCTTCCGAACATCCGGGAAGCTCTGCGTAAAGTGTGCGGCAGCCTGCCTGAACGGCAAACTTTTCATATTCCGGCAGATCGTCCGCAAAGACGCAGAACGAGCCGGGAACGAAAGACTTTTCAGACAGCGGCGAACAGGAGACAGCGTAAAGGGATGGCCTGCCTGCTTCCCTGCACAGGAGCCTCACGTTAAAGCCTAATCTGCAGAAGCCTTCTACGAACCTTGCGGCAGAGGAGGGGATTTGCGAGACGACAAAGATCTCTCTCTGCTTTGACTTGACGTGCTCCGCATCAGAGCGAAGTCGGGGATATGCGCCTGAACGGCGAAAGCTTATGTGGAAAAGTCTGCACCGGAGACTGCTGACAAGCTTATACACTGTGCCGCCAAAACCGTCTTTTTTCAGGGAATCCAAGAAACGCTTAATCAAAAAACCACCGCCTGATTTAATGCATGGTGCTTATTTTACGGAGCTGACGTAGCGGTCGCATACTTCGATTGCGTCTCCGATCTCAAGTACATGCCCATGATCCAGCCATATGACGCGATTACAGAGATTTTTGATGGACTGAATGGAGTGGGAAACATACAGAACGGTTGTTCCGCCGCCGATCATGTTGAGCATTTTAGCTTCACTCTTAGCTTGAAAAGCAAGGTCTCCAACGGACAGTATTTCGTCCACAATGAGGATTTCCGGTTCGACTATTGTAGCAATGGAAAAGGCCAGTCTTGCGATCATACCTGAGGAGAAATTGCGGACAGGAACCTCCATGAAATTGTGCAGCTCGGAAAAGTCTACAATCTCATTATACTTGCTTTCGAGGAAGTCTTTGGAATATCCCATGACGGCACCGTTTAGAAATACATTCTCCCGGGCGGTAAGCTCTACGTCAAAGCCTGCGCCCAGCTCTATCATCGGGCAAATGTTGCCATAGGCTTCAACGCCCCCGCAGGTAGGCTTGAGCACGCCGGCGACGACCTTGAGCAGAGTGGATTTGCCGGCACCGTTGGCACCTATCAGCCCCACTACTTCGCCTTTTTCCACCTGAAAGCTTACGTCACTGAGCGCCCAGAAATCATTGTTTACTTTTTGCTTGCGCTTACTGGGGTCAAACAGATCCACAAAGCCCTGCTTGAGAGAAAAACCCTTGTTTATGCCCAGATTGAATTTCATGGAGACATTTTTTGCATTAATCATGTATTCGCTCATTTTGTTGCTCCGTTCGGATTAGATATAATAAATGAACTTGTCCTGGGTCTTCTTGAATACGATTGACCCTATCAGAAGAAAACACGCGCCGAACAGGCCGCATGTGACAAACTGCAATACAGTAGGACAGGAATGATAGAGGATGATGGTGCGGGCAAAAGTGATGAACTGGTACATAGGGTTGCATTTGAACAGAAAGATTATTGCCGGATGGTCGCCCAATATGCTCATGTCATACATTATAGGTGTCAGATAGGTCCACAGAGTGATCACAACGCCATAGATGTAGAACATGTCTCTCATAAAAACAGACACGGCCGCAAGCAGAAAACCCATGCCCAGCGTAAACATGAAAAGACACAGGTAATCATAGGGCAGCAGCAGATGAAACACATTCAGTCCGGTGCCGGTACAAAGAATGACCAGATAAAGGGGGATAAGAGTAAGTAAAAAGTTTATCCCCACAAAGAGGCACTTGGTAAGGGGAAAAATATACTTTGGCAGGTAGACCTTGCTGATAAGTCCGAAATTTGACACCACGCTGCCCATTGCCAGATTGGTGGCCTCAGTATAATAATTGAACAGCGTCAGCCCCGAAAGCAGATAAACAAGATAATTTACGCCCGGTGTGGTGAAACGGAACATGCGGGAAAAGACTACAGCCATTACTGCCATTGTCAGAAGCGGATATAGCAGACTCCACGCCACACCCAATATACTGCGTTTGTACTTTACCTTGAAATCGCGGCTCACCAGCTGCTCGATAAGAAAATTGTATTTCTTTATCGATAAAAACACATTCTTGAAATACTGCATGTTGCCTCCAAAAAAAGGGAATACGACACTATATGTCAGTTTAAAATTATAACATATGTATTTATGGATTTCCACATTTTTTTCCGTTCAGATGCCATTTCAGATGCCATTTGCGTTTGACGGCGGCTTTTGCGTTAATTATATGTTCGGTCGTTAAAAACAGAAATCTTGACCGGATGCGTGCTTTGAGGTATTATCTATACTGGATTGGAGGGCGCAAATGAAAAAAACCCTTATCTATATAATGATAATTACATTGCTCTTTGGCCTTAGCGCCTGCGGCAATGCCGCAGTGGAGAGCGGAGGAGAAGGGCTTGAAATTGTGTGCACGGTTTTCCCGGCCTACGACTTTGCCCGGCAAATCGTGGGGGAGAAAGCGAATGTTACGCTGCTTGTTCCTCCCGGCTCCGAGTCTCACAGCTTTGAACCTACGCCTCAGGACATCATCCGGATAGAAAACTGCGATCTGCTCATCTGCAATGGCGGAGAGAGCGAGGCATGGCTTGATGAAATCCTTGATGGACAGGAAAAGCAGATACCCAGCCTTGTGATGCTCGACTGTGTTGATGCCCTTGAAGAGGAGACCAAAGAAGGGATGCAGGATGTTTCCCATGAGCACGAGCACGAGGAAGAGTATGATGAGCATGTGTGGACCTCTCCAGTGAACGCGGAGCTCATCGTCTCTGCCATATGTGACAGGCTATCTGATATTGACCCTGAAAACGGGAGTTTTTACCGCGATAACTGTGCCTCCTACGCTGCGGAGCTTCATCGCCTGGATGCAGCCTTCCGCGAGACTGTGGCGAACGGCAGCTATGACACTCTGATCTTCGCTGACCGTTTCCCCGTGCGCTATTTTGTGGAGGAATACGGCCTTGACTATTACGCAGCCTTCCCCGGCTGCGCCGATGATACAGAGCCTTCCGCAAAGACAGTGGCCTTTTTGATCGACAAGGTGCGGGACGAGGGCATCCCCGCAGTGATGTATATTGAATTTTCAAATGAGAAGATGGCAGATGTGATCTGTGAGGACACGGGCTGCCGGAAGCTCCTGTTCCACTCCTGCCACAATGTCAGCGCGGACGAGCTGAAAGCGGGCGTGGGCTATCTTGACCTGATGTGGAACAATGTGGACAGTCTGAAGGAGGCCTTTGGCTGATGGCAATACTGAAATGCAATAATGCAAGCTTTGCATATGACGGCAAAACTGTGCTGGAAGAGGTAAGCTTCAGCCTGAAATCCGGAGATTATCTCTGTGTGGTGGGCGAGAACGGCTCCGGCAAATCCACCCTGGTAAAGGGATTGTTGGGTCTGAAAGCGCCACAGAGCGGCAGCATTGAGTTGGGCGAGGGGCTGAGGCCAACGGAGATCGGCTATCTGCCCCAGCAGACCCAATTACAGCGCGACTTTCCCGCAAGTGTGTGGGAGGTGGTGCTGTCCGGCTGTCTCAATGGTCTGGGCAGCCGTCTTATGTACAATAAGGCAGACCGGGAGCGGGCCATGATGAACATGGAACGCATGGGCATAGAGGATATAAAGGACATGAGCTATCAGGAATTGTCCGGCGGCCAGCAGCAGAGAGTGCTGCTGGCCAGAGCCCTGTGCGCCACAAAGAAGCTGCTGCTTCTGGATGAGCCTGTCACCGGGCTTGATCCTATCGCTACCGGCGAGATGTATAACCTTATCAAACTTGTGAACCTGTGCGACAATATCACCGTGATCATGGTGTCCCATGACATCCACGAGGCGGTGCGTTATGCCACCCACATCCTGCACCTCGGGCACAGGCAGCTCTTTTTCGGCAGTTCTGCCGAATATAAGGAGAGCGACCTTGCACGCCGTTTTCTGGGAGGAAGCCGTATATGACCGAATTTCTGAATATGTTTTCCTACCATTTCATGCAGCGGGCGCTTGTTGTGGGTGTGCTGGTAAGCCTGTGTGCCGCCCTTCTGGGGGTGTCACTGGTACTGAAACGATATTCCATGATCGGAGACGGCCTTTCCCATGTAGGCTTCGGCGCACTGGCGATCGCCTCCGCTTTTAATCTTGCGCCTCTGGCAGTGGCCGTGCCCACCGTGGTGGTGGCGGCGGTGCTGCTTTTAAGGCTCAGCCGCAGCAGCCGCGTCAAGGGTGACGCCGCTATCGCCATCATATCCAGCAGCGCCCTGGCTATAGGCGTGATTACAGTGTCGCTTACAAGCGGGATGAATACAGAGGTTTCCAGCTATATGTTCGGAAGCGTGCTGTCATTGAGCCGGGGAGACGCTGTCCTCAGCGTCATTCTCTCTGTGGCAGTGCTGGCTCTGTTCATATTATTCTATCCCCGGATTTTTGCCGTCACCTTTGACGAGACCTTCAGCCGGGCCACCGGCATAAGGACCGAGGCCTATAACACCCTAATCGCGGTGCTGACTGCGGTAACTGTGGTTCTGGGCATGAGGATGATGGGGGCCCTTTTGATATCCAGCCTGATTATTTTTCCGGCTCTCTCCGCTATGCGGGTCTGCAAAAGTTTCAGAGCAGTGGTGATCACTTCCGCATTGATCTCGGTGCTTTGCTTCGTGATAGGCGTGACCTGCTCCTACTTCCTGGAGACACCCACCGGTGCCAGTATCGTGGTGACGGATCTGCTGGCGTTCGGGTTTTTCTCCCTGCATGGGTCAAAGAGATAAGAAATTGTGGGATTCTACATTCGGGCTGTCCGGCGTGGACGGCCCATTTTTTCAATCTGAAGCCTGAAATATTCATTTTTCCTGGCGTATTCAAAAATAAAATGAATACTATACAGAAAAAATCAAAAAATACGAATATTTTTTCAGAAAAGTGTTGACAAAGGCTTTGCATAGTGCTATTATCACAATCGTTCCAGGCAATATTTGTTGAGAATGCTTAATTGAGAGGGAAAACACAATGAAAAAGATTTTTTGTTTCGTACTTGCCATCATGATGCTGGCATCCCTGTGTGCCTGCGGCAGCACCCCGGCGGAGACGGCTCCTGCTGAGGAAAGTGCAGCTCCCGTGGAAGAGACTCCCGCCGAAGAATCGGCAGAACCCGTGCTCAGCACTGTCGTTGCCGGTAAGCTGACCGTCGCCACCAGCCCGGACTTTGCTCCCTATGAGTTCTACGCCATTGACGCAAACGGCACTCCTCAGCTGGCAGGCTTTGACATTGCTCTTGCGCAGTATATTGCCGACTACCTTGGCCTTGAGCTTGAAGTGATCCCCATGGACTTCGACGGCGTTCTGATGGAGCTGGCAAACGGCACGGTTGACCTTGGCGTTGCAGGCCTTTCTCCCGACCCCACCCGTATGGATGCCATGGATTTCTCCGACATCTACTATGCAGGCGGACAGTCCTTTGTCACCGTTAAGGACAAGGCTGACCTGTTCCCCACTCTGGCAGACGCCAACAAGGCCGGCTACTCCATCGGCGCCCAGAACGGCTCCATCCAGATGGATCTGGCCAAGGAGAACACCCCTGATGCAGATATCATTGCTCTGACCAAGGTCACCGACATCATCGCCGAGCTGATGGCCGGCTCTCTGGACGGCGCTTTCATCGAGACGGCTGTTGCAGTCAACTACGCCCAGACTTATCCGGAACTGGCCGTTATTCTTGACGTTCCTTACGATGTGGAAGGTTCCGCAATCGGTGTGGCAAAGGGCAATGCGGAACTGCTTGCCGGCGTTAACGAAGCAATCGCCGCCGCTCTGGCAGACGGCTCCATGGATAAGTTCGTTGCCGAAGCCAATGAGCTGTCCACCGGCGAGATCATCGAAGGCCTGATCGACTGATCGCCCCGTACATGCCTGAAATTTCCAATGAAAAATGACAAAGACCTCCCCTGTGGATACAGGGGAGGCCCTTGCATGTTTGTAAAAGACCTCTTGATCAAAGAAATATAATATAAGGAGAATCCCAGATGCTGTCCATTGCCGGCTTTAAAAAAGCCTTTGCCTATTATGAACTGTTCTTGCAGGGTGCGGTGTGCACCGTGTCACTTTCGGCTCTTACGGTTATTTTCGGCTTTATCTTGGCCCTTGCCATTGCCATGTGCCGCATGGGCCGGTTGAAGGTGCTTCGCGCCATATCCACCGCCTATGTGGAATTTTTCCGCGCTACACCAATGCTGGTGCAGATCGCACTGATTTATTATGTGGTCTTTGCCGGCGTAAAGATTTTTCCGGATTTCAAGCTGTTCGGTTTTATCCGTTTTGACCGCTTCTTTCCCGGCGTTGTGGCTTTGTCCCTCAACTCCGGCGCTTACCTGTCCGAGATTATCCGCTCCGGTATTCAGAGCATTGACGGCGGACAGACCGAGGCGGCCCGCAGCCTCGGCCTTTCCCAGTGGAAGACCATGCGTCTTGTGGTGCTGCCCCAGGCAATAAAGAACATCCTGCCTGCCATCGCAAACGAATTTGTTACCATTATCAAAGAATCCGCCATCTGCTATACCATCGGCGTGCAGGATATTATGTCTGCCGTCCATGCGGTAAAAGGCGCTACATACAGTATAGGCGAGGCATTGATCATCGCAACCGTGATGTACTTCTGCCTGACCTTCCCCACCAGCAAGATCATAGCACACTTTGAAAGGAAGATGAGCCGTGGCGATAAGCGATAAACTGATACAGGTCAAGGACCTGAAAAAGTACTATAACAAAGGCGCCATCAAGGCCCTGGACGGCGTGAACGTGGACATCAACAAGGGCGACGTGATGGTCATCATCGGGCCCTCCGGCAGCGGCAAGTCCACCTTCCTCCGCTCTCTGAACCTGCTGGAAACGCCCACCGAGGGCAGCATTATCTTTGAAGGTGTGGATATCACAAAGCCCAAGGGGCCCGACGGCAAAAAGCTGGATATCGACCGGCACCGCCAGAAAATGGGCATGGTGTTCCAGCATTTTAATCTTTTCCCCCACATGACCATTCTTCAGAATATGACCCTTGCCCCCATGCAGGTGAAGGGCATGCCCAAGGCCGAGGCCGAGGCCAAGGCCCTGAAGCTTCTGGACCGGGTCGGCCTGAAAGACCGTGCCGATGCCTATCCCATTCAGCTCTCCGGCGGTCAGAAGCAGCGTGTGGCCATTGTTCGTGCGCTCGCCATGGAGCCGGATGTGATGCTCTTTGACGAACCCACCTCTGCTCTTGACCCCGAGATGGTGGGCGAGGTGCTGGACGTTATGAAGCAGCTTGCCCGGGAGGGCATGACCATGGTGGTGGTCACCCATGAGATGGGCTTTGCCCGCGAGGTGGGCAGCCGTATCATCTTCATGTCCGACGGCCGGATCGTGGAAGAGGGCACCCCGGATCAGATCTTCAATCACCCCCAGAGCCCCAGACTCCAGGACTTCCTTTCCAAGGTGCTGTAAAAATGAATGCAGAGAAACAAGCAGCCCTTGAGATGGTAGATGAAAATGCAGCGCTGTTTACCGGAGTTGCCGATGAGATCTGGGACAATCCGGAACTGTCTCTGAAAGAACATCATGCGGCCGCTCTGTACTGCCGGGTGCTGAAAGAACTGGGCTTTCAGGTGACGGAAAAGCTCTGCAATATTGACACCGCTTTCTGCGGCAGCTACGGACAGGGAAAACCCGTGATTGGTATCCTCGCCGAGTATGATGCCCTCTCCGGCCTGAGTCAGAAGGCAGGGGAGATCGTACCCGACCCTGTAAAGGAAGGCGGCAACGGTCACGGCTGCGGACACAATCTGCTGGGCGCCGGCTCCCTTGCGGCAGCGGCGGCGGTGAAGAGCTACCTTGAAAAGACCGGCAAACCCGGCACGGTAATTTTCTACGGCTGTCCCGGCGAAGAGGGCGGCAGCGGTAAGGCCTACATGGCAAGAGAAGGCCTCTGGAAGCAGCTGGACGCGGCTCTCAGCTGGCATCCGGCCGAGATCAACCAGATAACAACCGGCACCAACAACTCCTGCATTCAGGTGCTGTATAAGTTCTCCGGCGTGGCAGCCCATGCGGCAGGCGATCCTTATAACGGGCGCAGTGCATTGGATGCTGTGGAGCTTATGAATATCGGCGTACAGTTTCTGCGGGAGCACATGACCGATGACTGCCGCATCCACTATGCCATCACGGACACCGGCGGCGTTTCTCCCAACGTAGTGCAGGCGAAAGCCTCTGTGCTGTATATGGTGCGTGCCAACAAAGTGGCGGACTCTGTAAAGCTTCAGGCCAGAGTGGACGATATTGCAAAGGGCGCCGCCCTTATGACCGGTACCGGCTTTGAGCGCGTGTTTATCGACGGCACCGCAGAGCTGTTGCCGAACTTCACCCTCGAAAAGGCTCTTTATGATAATTTCAGCCAGATTGGCGTACCGAAGAATACCGAACAGGAGCAGGCATTTGCTGCAGCACTGAAGAATACCTATCCGAAGAGCCGAACGGCTCCCGGTACCGGCGCAAAGTTTGATCCGGCGATTGCAAAGCGGGTAAAGGCTCTCAGTGAGGACATGACAAAGCCCATCAATGATTTCCTCATGCCCCTGTATTCCGGCACCGGTTTTTCCCACGGCAGTACGGATGTAGGCGATGTGAGCTGGCTGACGCCCACTGCGCAGATCGAGGTGGCAGCATGGCCCGCCGGCGTACCCGGGCATTCCTGGCAGATCGTGTCCTGCGGCAAGAGCGGGCAGGCCCATAAGGCTCTGCTCTGCGCGGGAAAGGTACTGGCCGCCACTGCGATAGACCTGCTTGAAAAGCCTGAACTTCTGAAAGCAGCCAGGGCCGAGTTTGAGGAAAAGTCCGCCGAGGGCTATACCTGTCCCATAGAAAAAGACGCTGTACCAATCGCGTTATAACTTCCAAAGCCCCTTCGAGGTATATACCTCGAAGGGGCTTTGCATATTCTGAGGGGTTTATACAAATAATAAATTTAGCACTCAAAGAGGAAGAGTGCTAATATTAACATTCTGTTCATAAAATAGCATATATTTATTAATTTTTGTGCAGTATTTTATATACAAGATGAAACGAAAGAAATGAAAGTTCCATCGAGAATAAATATGTTAATAAAATTTATGGAGGTATATATTATGTTTGAAGTGATTCCTTTTGAAAGCCACAGCCGTCATATTGCAAATTTTGATCCTTTCCGTGAGATGGAGGACTTTGAGCGCAGCTTCTGGGGCAACAGCGCAGTAACCACTGCATTCCGTACCGACGTTATCGATACCGGTGATGCATTCAAGCTGGAGGCTGAGTTGCCCGGATTCAACAAGGACGACATCAAGATCGACCTCGACAATGACTGCCTGACCATCAGTGCCGAGCACAGCTATGACAAGAAGGACGAGAACAAGAAGAAAAACTATGTAAAGCGCGAACGCTTTTACGGCTCTTACAGCCGCTGCTTTGACGTGTCCGGAGTGGATGTGGACAAGATCGAAGCCGCTTATACTGATGGTGTCCTGACCTTGACCATGCCCAAAAAGCAGGAGATCATCCCCTCCAGCCGCAGACTGGAGATCAAGTAAGCATTCAATAAAAAATTACTCCGGAGTTTTCCGGAGTAATTTTTTGTCTCATTCAGACAAATTTTTGGCAATAAGTTTAGGCGTATTGCCCATTGTTTTTCTTTTCTGAACCATGTTACCATATGGCAAACCTGATATCGAGCTTGCCTTATGGGCGGAAAGGAATAACATGACAGCATTAGAGAAAGTAATTGAAAGTGAAGAAATCAAGGCACAGATGTTTCGGTACTGCCGCGCGGTAGACCGTATTGACTACGAGTTGGGACGCTCTGTCTTTGCGGACGACGCTGTGGTGGATTACGGCCCCACCTATCAGGGCAGCGGCAAGGGGTATATCGACACCATGCTCAAGACCCAGCATAAGATGATGATCTCCACTCACCACATGATGACCAATATCCTCATCGAGTTCAATGAGGATGGCACCAAGGCCGCCAGCGAGGCATATATCTCCGCCTCCTGCAAATATAAAACCAAGGCAGGCAAGCCCAGCTTCACAGTGGAAGCCCACTGCCGTGATATCGACAACTGGGAAAAGCGTGACGGCAAGTGGCTCATCGTCAAGCGCATCGTTGCCGGCGATAATACCTACATTATCAATCCCCAATACCTTGAGGATTACAACAACGGCAGAGCCAGGAAGGTAGACCCCTCCTACGAGTACTTCAAAAAAGGTGTGGAATAAAACATTATGTAAACCCGGTAGCCGAACAGGGCCGCCGGGTTTTTTGCTGTAATAGATAGTCTTTTTTTAATTTTTTGTACAACCTTGTGTCATGTTTTAAACCATATTGGGCATTGTACAGGCCACGAAGATGTGATAATATTAACATATCAGGTATACATGCAAAAATGAAAGGAGAAAAAAATATGACAGATCTTGAGATACTGATCGAGAAAGACAAGATCAAAGACCAGATTTTTAACTACTGCCGCGCTCTTGACAGAATCGATTTCGACTTGGGCTACACCATTTTTGCCGAGGATTCAGAAGTTGATTACGGCCCTACCTATAAGGGAACTGGCAGAGGCTTCATTGACATGATGCTGAAAATGCACAAGACTATGGTATCCACCCACCATATGATGACGAACATTCTCATCAAGCTCAATGAGGATGGCACCAAGGCCGCCAGCGAAACCTATATGTATGCCGCCTGCAAGTACAAAGACAGAAAAACAAAAAAGGCAACCTTCACGGTAGAGGCTCGCTGCCGCGACATCGACAAGTGGGAGAAAAGAGACGGCAAATGGGTGATCGTTAAGCGCATCGTTGCCGGCGACAACTCCTTCCTTGTCCTGAATCCTAATTACACCGATGACTACAACAACGGACGCGACAAAGTGGTAGACCCCTCTTACAATTTCTTCGCTGAGATAGACTAAATATTATGTAAACAAAAATCTGACGGCTGTTCAGCCGTCAGATTTTTGTTGCCCGGCCAATACTAAAATGGTACAATGCATTTCAAAAGAAAGGAGGCGGTACGATGTTTTTTGATACCCATGCCCATTATGACGACAAGGCCTTTGATGAAGACCGGATGGAGCTGCTGGAGGCGGCGCACCGGGAGGGCGTCGGGCTGATTATCGACCCGGGCTGCGATGAGGAGAGCAGCCGGGCCGCCGTCTCTCTTGCGGAAAAACTGCCCTTTGTTTACGCCGCTGTGGGCTTCCATCCGGAGGAGCTGGAGAAATACAGGGGAAGTCTCGATGAGATAAGAAGACTTGCCGCCCACCCCAAGTGTGTTGCCATCGGGGAAATTGGCCTGGACTATTACTGGGACGACAGCCACAAGAAGGAGCAGCAACAGCTGCTCAGAGAACAGATAGAACTGGCGTTTGAATTATGTAAACCGATTATCGTCCATGACCGGGAGGCCCACGGCGACAGCATGGAAATCATCCGGAACTACCCGGAGCTGAAAGGCGTGTTCCACTGCTATTCCGGCAGCGCGGAGATGGCAAAGGAGCTGCTCAAACGGGGCTGGTATCTGGGCTTTGACGGGCCGGTGACCTATAAAAATGCCAGAAAAACTCTTGAGGTACTGGAGATATGCCCGCTTGACAGAATCCTGATCGAGACGGACAGCCCATACTTAAGCCCGGTTCCCATGCGCGGCAAACGAAACGATTCCCGCAATCTGCGCTACGTGGCCGAGAAAATCGGGGAGATAAAAGGCATCAGTCCGGAAGAGGTGGCCCGGATATCCATGGAAAACGGAAGAAGCCTTTTTGGTATTTAATAATTGAGAATCAGAACGGTATTACAAAAACCGCTGTCCCGTAATGCATGGGACAGCGGTTTGGCTTTTATTGTCATGGATGGCTTTCGTGCCAGGCGGAGTAATCCGCGTTGCCGTCAGGCCCTTCGAAGGAGCCATCCAGCTTGCTGACTATCCGTGCATATTCCTCGGTGTCCTCCTCGTAGGGAGTGGGCTTGTAGTCGTTGGAGGCCTTGGACTCGCTGACACAGCAGGGAATTATGGTGAAGCCGTCGTTTGTGACGCTGCCGTCCAGATCCCGCTTGAGTGTGACCTGCACAATAGCGGTGTCCCAGTCAGAGGGGTTGGTGTTGCCGCCGAAGCTCCAGTTGCCCATGCTGTACAGGATAATGCCGCCGTTATATTCCTCTATGGGCTGCAGACAATGGGGGTGGCTGCCGTATATCATGTCTGCTCCCGCATCAATGCATGCGTGAGCCAGATTTATCTGGTACTGGTCTGGGCGGTAGTGCAGTTCTACGCCCCAGTGAAAGGCGCAGATGATGTAGTCCGCACCGTCGTTTTTAAGCTGCTCTATGGCGGCGAGGCACTTGTTGGTGTCCGGTACATAGTTGTTGTAGGCACAGTAAATACCCAGTTTCAGCCCATTGGGGGTGGTGACAATCTGTGCTTCATTTTCCTTGCCATAGGGGATGTTTACAGCCTCCAGCGCCGCGTATGTATCCTCAGCGCCGATAGTGCCAAAGTCCATGCTGTGGTTGTTGGCGGTGGTCACAAAGTCCACACAGCCCTCCACCAGAATATTTGCCCACTCTGTGGGAGCCCGGAAAAAGAAAGTCTGATCCGACCAGAGACTTTGATCGGAAAAGGTACATTCCAGATTGCCGATGGTGTATTCGTCGTCTCTGAAATATTCGACAGTATTGGCGAAGGGATAAGAATAATCCCCGTTCATTTTCTGGCTGTAATCACTGGTATATTGATGAGAAGCCAGTGTGCAGTCGCCGATGTATGAAATGGTGAAATACTCAGGCTCCGGTTCAGGGGTGGGAGTAGGCGTAGGTTCCGGAGTGGGGGTAGGCACAGGGGTGGGTTCCACAGTCTCTGCCGGCGCTGGAGATGGTGTGGCCTCCTGAAAAGCACCGGGAGAGGATACACGCCTTATTACGATATATCCCACAGCACAGAATGCAATAAACAGACAGATAGCACTGATAAATTTTTTCTTCATTCGCTAAACCTCAACAAAAAATAGAAAGCTTACTCATTATAATGAAGTTCCCGCAATAAAGCAAGTATCGCTTAGCACATAATACCAAATTAACAAATTTTAAGATTTCAGCAAAAATATTATATGACCGCAAAACAAAACGATGCCCCGGAAGTCTCCGGGGCATCGTTCATTTACAGGTGCAATCAGCCCCGCTGATACCAGGAGCTGTAATCTACGGTCAAATCGCCGCCCCCATAGGTGCCGTTGAGCTTGGACATGGCGCGTTCATATTCTGTGCTTCCCTCCTCATAGGGGGTGGGCTTGTAGTCGTTGTAGGCGTATTTCTTCGGGTTGTCTGGATCAGGTGCAGTGCTGCTGACGCGGCAGGGAATGGCAGTGATGCCGTCATTGGAGATGCTTCCGTCAGCATCACGCCTGAGAGTGATCTGAACGATGGCGGTATCCGGATCGCTGGGCATATCGCTGCCGCCGAAGCTCCAGTTGCCCATACCGTAGAGGATAATGCCGCCGTTATACTCCTCAATGGGTTGGAGACAGTGGGCATGGCTGCCGTAAATCAGATCGGCACCAGCGTCAATGCAGGTATAAGCCAGATCAATCTGCTCCTGTTTGGGGGTGTAGTACAATTCATCCTTTCCCCAGTGAAACATACAGATTATGTAGTCGGCACCGTCGTTTTTGAGCTGCTCGATGGCCTGAGCGGCAACGTCAGGATCGGGGTAGAAGTTGTTGTAAGCGCAATATATGCCAAACTTTATGCCGTTTTTACTCTCCACAATCTGAGCCTGACCGTCAAGTCCATAGGGCATACCCACAGCCTCAAGAGCGGCACAGGTGTCATCCACACCCTGTTGATAGAAATCATAGCTGTGGTTGTTGGCAGTGGTGACAAAATCCACTCCGCCCTCGGTCAAAATGTTCGCATAGTCGCTGTCGGCAATGAAGTAAAACATGGCCACCGTGTAGTCATAGGGCAGGTCTTTGTCAGAGAAAGTACATTCCAGGTTTGCTATGGTGAATTCGTCATTCTCAAAGTACTGTACCGTATTGGAGAAAGGATAGGAAAAGTCCCCGTTGACCTTGTTTACAAAATCTGCGGAGTTGGGACGGGGAGCAAGCGTGCAGTCGCCGATGGCGGAGAGGGTGAAATACTCCGGTTCCGATACAGACTCCGGTTCCGCTTCGGGAGAGGCAGATCCCTGCGGCTCCACGCTTGCAGATTCAGCTGTGGCGGAAGTATAATTTACCGCGTCAATATTCAAGGACATGCGCTTTAACAAAACGCCTGCCATCACACAAAACAGAATGATCACACAGAACAGACTGAGAAGATATTTTTTCATTTGTGAACCTCGAAAAAGATAAACTTGTCATGTTTTTTATTCTACATTTTTTCCCTGAAGAAAGCAAGAGAAATACCCATAATTAATGTTAATAAAGTGTGCACAGAAGAAATTTCCGCGATGCGCTGCCAAAAATGTCGAGAATACACCCGCTGATTATTGAGATGATAGCAAAAATATGATATAATTTTCAAGACTTTAGCCCTAGTATATAAAGGAGCAAATCATGAAAAGTCTTAACGATTTTGCAAGAGTATCACTTGCCATACTGCCCACCCCTATACAGAAGCTTGAAAATATAAGCCGCATCCTTGGCACAAACGTCTGGATCAAGAGAGACGATATGACCGGCATCGGTCTTGGCGGCAACAAGGTGCGCAAGCTGGAATTTCTGCTGGCCGACGCAAAGGCAAAGGGCGCGGAGGTGGTGTTCACCACCGGCGGAGCCCAGTCCAATCACGCCATGCTGACCGCAGCCTGCGCAAAGAAGCTGGGCCTGACTCCCATACTTATCCTAAAAAAGCGGGGCGTAACCGAGCGCAAGGGCAACCAGCTCCTGGAATATCTGATGGATACCGACGTGCGCTTTATGGACACCGACAGCTATGATGATATCTATGCTGAGATAGACAGAGTGGGGCAGGAGCTTGGCAGGCCCTACTATAAAATCCCGTGCGGAGGCTCCAACGCGCTTGGCGCTCTGGGCTATGTGAGCTGCATCAAGGAGATTGCAGACAGCGGTCTGCCCTTTGATCATATTGTTTGTGCAGAGGGCAGCGGCGGCACCCACGCGGGCGTGGCGCTGGGGGCAAAACTCTTTATGCCCAATACTCGCACCACCGGCATCATGGTGGATTCCGACCCCTTTGACGTGATAACCCTTGGCATCATGCGGGAGGCCGCAAAGCTCTTGGAGTCTGATGTGGAGCTGACACCGGAAGATGTACACCTGCTGGATATGTGCGGACCGGGTTACGCCATTCCCTCCAGGGAGGGCAACGCCGCAATCCGCATGATGGCGGAAAATGAGGGTCTGTTCCTTGACCCGGTGTATACCGGCAAGGCATTTGCCGGACTTGTGAAAATGGCAAGGAACGGGGCATTCAGGCCTGATGACAATGTGCTCTTCCTGTATTCCGGCGGCGCCGGCGGCCTTTTTGCCGTGGATGTGGATCTGGAAGGATAATCACCAAAACCATCGGAATCGTTTGTCTATCTTTTGCCTATCTAATCAAACACCCAGCGGAAGCATTGGCTTCCACTGGGTGTTTTCTGCTGGAGTATATAGGAAAAGAGTGTGTGAGTTATTTCTTGATGACATGGTTCTCGTACATGGCTGCGATGGAACAGGACGGCGGATATGGCTCTTGTTACGGGAATATCCGAAGCAAAGATTTTGGAGGTCAAGCAGACTGAGATACACGACAAGGTGAGTCAGTCTATCCGCAAAGGCGGTTGGCTGCCAAATCTGTTCCGCAGTATCGTGAACAAGGCAAAGGACTTTTTACAAAACCTTATCCGTGAACACGGGATGCCGCCGAAGCCCACGCTCAGTATCAATATGACAGAGTTCCGCA
>CAZESU010000033.1:0-18358 GCA_964515275.1 uncultured Oscillospiraceae bacterium | reverse complement strand
TGTTTTCAATTTGCGCAACTTATTGTACCTTATCTATAATTACGAACAATGTAGCAATAATACGGAGCAATTCCAGACTTGAGTCACGTTCATTCGGCCCCTTGCCGGGTTTCACGCTCCGGGTTATCAAGCAGGGTGCCCGATACAGCGCCTTGTTTCCGGCAGGCAGGGGTATTCGTTCAACGTCTATACGGAAAACACGACCTACATGGTAAACCACTTTATTTATACAAGGCTTAATAAGACCCATATTACTCACCAACTAATATTTTTAATTTTGTTTTTCGAATCAGTGCAGTCAATCCAAAGGATATCGCTCCAAAGATCACAAGATTGATAAATACCACAATTGCCGGATGTGCGTTGGGTATGTTTGCAAAAGTAATGTAAATCAATGGAGAATGGAATAGATAGAGGCCAAAGCTGTTACGATCAATTTTCTCAATTATTTTGCAGGAACCTTTTGGCATAGCACCATAGATGTTAAGAATGAACAGTGCTTTGGTGAGCAAGACAATCAATACTCTCACAGAAGCTGTAAGGAAGCAGTAGGCATACAAACTGACACCCAGAAGCAACAATGCCAATTTGACAACAGGTTTTGCATACACCTTTTGCAGAGCATCCTGCCATACAGAAAGGAAGTACCCTATACTGAACCAGATCAGGTAGTTATATGTATTCAGTAATGGCGGATAATCAAAACCGATTCGGTAGCCTTCCAAATATAGCCCAAATGCAATAATGCAGAAGAATACTTCCGGGAACTTTTTGACACCTGGAATCTTTTCTACCACAGTCAAAATGATATCGCTCAGGAGGAACATTACAAACAGCGCAGGCAGGAACCACAAGTGTCCTACATCAGTGGAAGTCAAAAACTTTTGAATAATATCTGCAAAACTGGCTCCCTGATAACTGGAGAAGCCAATGGCCATCCGAATCGGAAAGAGGAAGCACAGTCCTATGCCGAAATAAGGCACCAGTAACCGCAGGGCTTTACTTTTTAAAAGATAAACAAAACCACGCCTTTTCTGATGAGTAAAGGCAAACAAATAGCCTGAAAGAGAGAAAAACAGCGGCATCTGAACAAGATCAATCAATCTCTTCAGACTATCCAAAAATGGAACGGAGACAGTGGTTTCATAAATATCCCATGAGGAAGAATACAGAATGATACTGTGTCCAAGTACTACCAGGAAGATCGCAAGCGCACGAATATTTTCAATCTGTGACAGACGCTTCTGCTGGGCCATAAGTTCCTTCCTTTCTAAAAAAAGCTTGCTGTGAATACTTGGCACATAGCGCAGCAAAACCAGGCGTAGCTTCTGTTTGACTCCAGATTGCGGAGACTTCATCAAATGCTTGTATGCTGATTGATACCAACTGTGCATCTGTTCATACTTATCCGCATTTTGTGCTGTTTTAGAGATGTATTTTTCACAATTGGAAACTGCGGCATATAGGCTCAAACAGGCCTCTTCACCATAATAAGAAACCTTATGTTCCAGCAGGTACGTCATTCTGGTATAGACTGCCTCAACGAAGTCAAAATAACGGTCTGTATATTGAGGTTGGCCCAGAATGCTTTCTCTCCGTGAGAGATAATAATAACCGTCACGGCCAGTTAATACGATTTTATTCGCTCTGTAAGCCAGAATGTGATAGACGAAGGTATCCTCGTAAAACTTTCCTTTTGGAAAGCGGACATCCTGGAATAGTTCTGCACAAAAAAGCTTGTTGCACGCAGACGGCTGTTTCAGGGTTTCGAATCGCTTTTGGTCCTGCCAGACTGTTAATGAATTGACCGGATTATAGAATGGCTCTGTTGTTCCATCCTCATAAACTCGAACAATATTGCATACCGCAATCTGACAATCATATTCTGTCGCGGCATAATATAGCTGTTCAACCGTATCCGGCGTGATGGTGTCATCACTGTCTACGAACATAAGCCAGCTTCCAGTTGCGATTTCAATACCAGCATTCCGGGCATCGGACAGACCGCCATTTGCTTTATGGATCACTCGAATGCGCTCATCCTTACGGGCGTACTCATCACAAATATCACCGGAACGATCAGTGGCTCCGTCGTCCACCAGAATGATCTCCATGCAGTAATAGGTCTGATTGCAGATACTTTCAATGCACTTTTCCAAATAACGTTCCACATTGTACACAGGCACTACAACAGAGATCAATTTATTCTCCATGAACAAACCTCATTTCATTTGTATGCTACAGGCCAATTTTCAGAGCATTGCGCAGAGAGCAGACCGCTTTCAATGAAACACGCGCCATAGAGAGCCAAAGTTTCTCTTTACCTGTATAGCTACTTACCTGACAGGGGTGTGTCATTAATACACTTTGCAGAAAGTTCAGTGCCTTTTTTGCATCGGCCTTGTCCATTTCTCGCAGAGACAACTGGCCTTGGTAAATGCAAGTAAACCAAAGATCTTTCAGGCTTATTTCCGTCAAAGTGGGAAAATTTCTCTCTATATAACAATGCCGCAGTTCTTTTGCTTCAACCGCCTGAAGTCGCTTATCAGCTTCCATGGAATGCATAACAGAACTCTGCAATTGACGATAGGCGTAACAGATCTTTTCAGATCGAGCCAGGGTATGTGCTTTTCCCAATACTTGATATGTAAAAAATTCATCATCAATTTTTTTCCCAACAGGGAAGCGAATATTTCCGATGACTTCACGACGATAAAGCTTATTCCAGATTAATTGGCGAAAGAAACGATCCTTAATATGTTCCGCCATGGCATCCAGGACAGTGTATGTACATACACCTCCTTCACCATGTTGGAATGTTTCAGAGTCATCCAAAACGTCGATGTATCCGCATTCGGCAATATCCGCTCCCTGCTCCAACAAGCAATAAAGATGTGTATACATATCAGGAGAAATATAGTCATCGCTGTCCACAAAAGCAATCAAATCACCCTGCGCTACATCCAGTGCAGCATTTCGTGCAGATCCACCGCCTGCATTTGCCTGATGAATGACCTTGATGCGTTTATCCTTCTCTGCCCAAGAATCACATATCTCACCAGAATGGTCGGGAGAGCCGTCATCGACCAGAATAATCTCCAGATTTTGATAGGTTTGTCCAGCAATAGAAGATATGCATGTATTAAGATATCTTTCAACCTTATAAACAGGCACAATAACAGATATCAGAGGGTCTTTTTTCATCGGAACACCTCATGAATAAACACTTTTTTGAAAAAAACGACTGTAACAGCTGTAAAGCATTTTATATATTGCAGGCAGTACAACGATCATCCAAGCCATAGCAGCACGTTTTTTCCCAAGAAGAGAAAAAGAACTTTTCTCCTGCTTCAATAGACTTCGCACTTGCCGAAGATCGCCCAAATATTCAGCTCCTGTACATAGAAGTGTATGGCAGGTGTTGATACAGGTATTGACATAAGCGCGTTGGGCATCTGCGTAAATCTCATCCGGCGCTGTCTGCCGGATGATTTCCTTGACCCGAATCGGGTCATAGATTTTATGCTCATTCAGCTTTGCGCGAGAAGCGGATGTACTGCGGACTATATAGCGATATGGACACCAGTCCTCAAAGACAGTTTGTTCTGCCGCAGAAAACAGATAATAGTTCATCAGAAGATCTTCGTTGATTTTGATATCCAGCGGCACGGCTTCGCCGTGTAACAAGCTGTGGAACAAGGTCTTGTGGAAGAGCTTGTTACACAGGCCCGGCTCAATTCTTGAGCCGGATAACAGCTCCCGTAGAGCTGTTACCTTATCTTGCTTCGCAAGATGGCCTGTGTTATGAAAGTAATTCACCCGGCCATCAGGAAATACCATCTGATACCCGCAGTGAGAAATATCAGCGCCGTATTTTAGAGCATTCTCCATCAGACGCTCATACATTTCCGGCTCGATTTCATCGTCTCCATCTACAAAGCCGATCCACTCGCCGGAAGCTTCCGCGATGCCGCGCAGCCGCGCAGAAGTGACGCCGCCGTTGGATTGATGAATCACCCTAATTTGCGGATGTACAGCAGCGTATTCATCCAAAACTGCGGCAGTACCGTCCGTAGAACCATCGTCAACTACGATAACTTCCAATTCTTGATAGGTCTGTGCCAGAATACTATTAAGGGTTTTCACGATATAATCTTTTAAGTTGTAGGCGGGAACGATTACGCTTATCATAGGAACTCCTTACAGTGCCAGCAGCATATTCTCCACTGCTCGGACCCTTTCTTCCGTGCTAAAGTCTTTGCCGCGCTGCGCTGCCATTTCTTTGTAATGTGCCAGAAGACCGGGATTTTCCAAGAGATTTTTTATGCCTTGATACAAGGCGTCTTCATCATTGGCAGTAACGATGCCGTATTCGTTATGCTCGCCCAGCATTTCTTTCATGCCGGATACTTCTACTGTACATACAGGTGTACCAACAATCAGAGCCTCCGTTGCAGCGGTTGAAAAACCTTCTGCATAGCTAGCGCACACAAACAAATCGCATTTGGATACATATTTATATGGATTGGTATCATAGCCCAGCAGGGTTATCACATTCTCCAAAGCTTCCTCGGAAATATACTGTTCCAACTCCTGCTGAAGCGGGCCAATGCCGAGGATATACAAATGAACGGGATAGTGCTCGGTATGGAGCCGTTTGACGATCCGCAGCATCCGCTCATAGCCCTTGGAGGGCTTCAGGCTGCCTACTGCGATCAGCCGGTACTTGCCATCGTTCAACAGCTTCGGGGCTTCCGCACCGGCTTGTTCCAGAATTTTATCGGATTCTACCGTATTATACAGCACACGACATGGCTTGCGGAAGTCCAGAATACGGCAGAAATCGTCATGCACGAATTGGGAAACGCAGACAGTCTGATCAAAGCGGTCATAGCATTTTCGAGCTTCTTTTTCGCTGCGGAAAGAACGGGCCAGCTTGTCCATCGTGTACTGCTCCACATGGATCCATGAAACCAGCTTTGTATTCGGATCTTGGCAACCGCTGATGACCCGGGCAGAGGGGCCTTCCAAATAGGAAATCTCAATGTCGTAATGCTCTCTAACGCACAGGCTGTGAAGCTGACGCGGAGTCAGCAATTTCATCCACTTACTGTTACCGGGTACCTCTTTGGGGAATACTGCATGAAAGTGAATGTCAGGAGCTAAAAACTGCTCATTGACACCGCCGCCAAACAAGACTGTCACGGAAATATCAAACTTTGTCCGATCCATGTTGTTGACCAGGTTTACCAGTACCTTTTCGGCACCACCCTGACCAAGGTCGTGGATGAGGAAAAGTATTTTTTTCATATGCATATCTCATGAGTTCTCTTCTTTTGCATAACGACACTTTTGGTTTTTCTCCCATTCAAGCAAGGTTTTGTCGTTCATGACACGAAATAGACGATATAAAAATGGAATTTTTGCAAACAGCCAGAAGATAAACCTTTTTTTCCATTGAAAATCCTTACCGTGCTTCATACACATTCGGATCCATTCATTGCTCTGTTCTTTAACTTCACGGTGATTTGGCCCAAACATTGCCAAATATCGATATGCCAAAGTGGTTTTCATAATTTGCTCAAGCAAATATACCCGATTTTTGCTGTTTAGCTCTTGATAAAGAGTAATATAATAGGGAATAGCCTCTTTCACCAAAATGTGCGATAAAACATGCACAGCAGAATCTTGCCTCTGAAAATAAAAATACAGCTTTTCTCCTATGAAAATTATTACAATATCATCCCTCTGGCACAATACATTCAAGTTAAAAACTGTGTCCTCTGCAATCCGAAGACTCTTATGAAATTGTATATGACCAATCAATGATTTCTTATAAATCCGCCCGCAGATGTTTGTTCTGGTTAACTTATTTGTTAGTGCGGCACTCGTGCTTGCTGCAGCAATAGAGATATTGCCGTTATTATATGTAGCATAAGGTGTTTCACTCTCTGTAATTTCAACATTACAAACAACACAATCCGCGTTGCTTTTTCTTTGCACACAAAGCAATAATTCAAAATACTGTGGATGTATCCAGTCATCGGAATCGATGAAAGCAATAAAATCACCCGTTGCTACCCCCAATCCAATGTTGCGTGCTACGGAAACACCTTCATTGACTTTGCTTATCACAATTACCCGGGAATCTTCTATTGCATACTGTTCCAGAATGTTCGCACTGTTGTCAGTACTGCCGTCGTTGATGCAGATCACTTCCAGATTTTGATATGTATTCTGGAGTACTGAGTTCAAACAGCGAGGCAGATATTTCTCAGTGTTGTACACTGGGATAATGACTGAGATTTTGTATTCTTCCTGCATAACAACCTCCATTACCACTTTCTGATAGATTTTTTGTGAAATATTAAATACAACTGCTCCGGCATAATGCCCTTGATGAAATGTTTAAGAAAATCAAGCATAACATAGCTGTACATATACCAAGGGAAATAGAACAGCTTGAAACCAACATAGGTCACATATACGCTGTTCATCCGGGATTTCAGTCCCCTGCGCCGGGTAGCGGCATGGTCATCGCGCATCTTGTACAGAGGCTCCTCCAGATTATAGCCGATGTATCCTTTGGCATAGAGCTTGTACCACAGATTTACGTCCTCAAAACGGATCATCCGCTTGTCTTCCGTATATCCGCCAACTGCCAAGTAAGCTTCCCTACGAATCATACATGGCGCATGGCAGTGGACAGGGCTGTGCTTAATGAAATCGTGTTTGGTAGGCCGATCGATTGAATTGCAGCGTCCCCAGTCCCCGTTTTCATCGAAGAAGATCATTGGTGTGCTGACGATGGCGTATTCCGGGTGACTGTCCAGAAAAGCCACCTCTTTTTCCAGCCTGGTTGGCAGGGAAATATCGTCGCCATCCATCCTGGCCACATATTGACCGGAGGCTGCTTCCAGACAGCGGTTCAGGGTGTGGTTCAGACCCATGTTGTGTTCATTTTGCAGCAGGATGATTTTCTCAGGATATTTGTCCTGATATTCCTTTGCAACTGCATAAGTATTATCTTTGGATCCGTCCTCGCACAGCACTAACTGCCAGTCTGCAAAGGTTTGCGCCAGAATCGAATCTATTGCTTCCGGCAAAGTTGGGGCGCAGTTATAGATGCCCATGATAATCGATACTTTGGCCACAGTGTGCCTCCTCAAGCGGCCACGCGGGACCGCAGGTAATTCATAAGTTGCAGCAGTGCCGTCAAAGGGAGAGCTGCGTTTTTCTTGCAGAGCAGGAAGAAAACCTTCCACTTAATGCCGCAATATGCGGTGTCAAGCTGGGCAAATGCCTCCTGATACAAGGGTTTATTGAGAATACAATGAACTTTTTTTGCTTTCTTCCAAATACATTTAGAACAACCAACTTCATTCAGGCCCAAACCGATCATTCCGCAGGCGACCCGATTCAAAAAAGGAGTATGGTATACCTCCGCTTTTCCGGAACCGTCAATATATTCCCGAATCACCCCATACATCACGTCCCATTTATCAGCCAGATCAGGTTTATGCTGGGTCGTGATGGACTGGGCATTGGTTTTGCGGTAGTGATAGAAGCATCGGTTGATATAGCTGATTCGACAGCCGTCAAGGGCATAAAGGTTGAAGATGGTATCCTCAGAAGTGCCAACTATGCGCTCGCTAATAAAACGCCCTTTCCGGGCAACTTCCGTACGGTAGAGCTTCATACATATAGATGAGAGGTTGTCAATTCGCTGCGGTTCCCATAATTCCTCGCCTACAAGACCTACAATGCGGCGGTGAATTTTCTCTTCCGATTGTGCCTCATCATAGGAAAAATCACAACTAAACAGCGGTGTATCAATATTTTTTCCAAGGTATTCTCGGACATATGCAAACATCACACAATCTGCATTGTCTCGCTGTGCAACCTCTATGCAACTTGCAACCGTATCAGGTTCAATCCAATCATCGCTATCCACAAATAATATGTAATCGCCTGAAGCATTCTGAATTCCGCTCTCTCGTGCAGAAGAAGCGCCGCCATTTTCCTTATGAATTACTCGGATGCGCGCATCTTTGGCAGCATAGGTATCACAAAGAGCAGGGCATTCGTCTGGGCTACCATCGTCAATCAAAAGGATTTCAAGAAACGGATAAGTCTGAGAAACAAGGCTCTGCACACACTGCTCCAGATATTCTTTAGTCCTATATACTGGGACAATAATCGAAACAAATATATTCTTAGAATTCATAACTCCGTCCCTTGATGCACTATCCAATTAGCTCAGCAAAGAACTGCAGCAAACTGATAGAAGAATACTGACTTCCAAACGATTTGGAAACGCCAAATTCATAACAGAAATAGCCGAAATAAAGCACTGCGGCTATAATTGTCACAAGTTGGGCAGACTGCTTAGTAAACAACTTTTTTATCATCCAAGGCAATGCAATTGCGGTTGCAATTTCAAAATATGCAGCCATACGAGCAAAGAGATTTGCGCCTTGAACAAGTCCAATAGTCAAGATAAAGGCACTGACTGTGCTCATGTTGACAAACAAATTCTCGATGCGGGAAGAGTTATAGAATAATCTTTTACGAAACACGAAAGCAAGTAACGTTGGAATCCAGTATACAACAACACGAAGGATGTTTATCTGATGCTCATCGAATAGTTCGCTTTCATCTACCAGTGCACCAATAGACTGCGCATATTCCATGAATGCGCCCAGCGTAACATCATACGTTGCCATAGCAAACAGGACTGCTGCCAGGCCGAGCCAGGTAATTTTTCCCCAAGGCTTTTCAAATAAGAACGGAATAATGGCAAACATGAACGCATGGGTATGGAACATAATTGCAATGAATACCAGCAAATAAAACCGCACATATTTCTTATCAATTGCATACGGAAGTGCCAAAAGCAGGAAAAACATTGCAATACACTGCTTTAATGCAGCGATGTACATCACATAGGTTCCAATTGAAAAAAAGATAATTAAACTGAATGCAGGAGAGACAGAATAGTGCCGAAATAATTTGATTACAGCAAAACTACTCAAAAACGCTGGAATTAAAAAATAGACATGGTAATTGTCGGTAATTGAACGCATAATGCTCTCATAGAGTTCAGACCATGGATTTCCTGTCCAATCCGTAAAAATACCACGCTGGATGCCCTCAGCTATGCTTTCCGAATTTTGAAATGCATGAATGTAATTATATGTATCATTATAACTCGTTCTCAAAAACGAAAAGCACGTCATCCACGCAATAACGATAATCATAAAGATATCTGCCTTGCGCCACATAAAGCTGCGCTTGCCGGTCTGGCTGCCTTCAAGCTGTGACGCCGTGGGATAATAAACCTGGGACAGATACATCAGGAACACGCAGCCCCAATATAGTAAAACAAGTTGTTTCATGTATTTTCCTCGATGAGATCGATCTTAAATATCAAAGATGGCACGGATGGTCTGCCTGACCACTGCCTGCTTATCAAACTCCCATTCCATCTTCTTGCGGCCTGCCAGGCCCATGGCTTGGCGGTCGGCAGGGGAGAGGTCTGTCATGCGGCGCATCTGCTCATACAAGCTGTCTGCGTCCTTAACAGGGCACAGGTAGCCGCTGATGCCGTCGTCCACAGCTTCCCGGCAGCCGGGAATGTCGCTGGTGATAATCGGCCGTCCGATGGCAGCCGCCTCCAGCAGCACATTGCTCATACCTTCATGGTAGCTGGGAAGTACCACACAGTCTGCCGAGGCATAAAAAGGCCGCGGCTCGGACCGAAAACCATGAAAAACGGCAATGCCGTCCTTGACCAACTGCTCCACCTGAGCCTTATAGCATTCATCATCATAAAACCCTACCAGGTCCAGAACAACATGGCTGCCATATTTCTCATGGAGCTTTTCCATGGCTGCAAACAGCTCGTCCATGCCCTTTTCTTTCATAATCCGGCCTAAATAAAGAAAATGAACTGCTTCATTGTTGGGATAAGGCATCAGGGAATAGGCTTCCAGATTAATGCCGGCACCATGAAGAATCGTCTGCTTTTCAGCGGGAATCATTCCTTTCTCCCGAAAAATTGCGGCGTTTCCTTCGTTTTCGAAGAACACCGTCTGTACTTTGCGGAAAGCCAGCTTATACAGCACTGTGACGAAAGCAGCCAGACCCTTCTTCTGAAAGGCGGTGCCCAGACCCTGCACATTGGCACAGTAGGGGATACCTGCCATGCTGCAGGCAAGACCTCCGTAAATGTTTGGCTTAATGGAATATGTAATGACCATGTCCGGCTGTTCTTTTTTCAGCAGATGGCGATAGGTTTGAAACAGCCTGAGATCGGTTTTCGGATTGATGCCACGACGATCTACATCGGTCTCGATGCACCGAATACCCAGAGCCTGAAAATCATCCTCATGTCCCACGAAGGGCATACTGAGCACAACTTCATGCTCCTTCATCAGTTCCTGAATCAGATCCAGTCGGAAACGATAGAGCATATAAGAGTGATTCGTGATGATCAGAATCCTGCTCATTTCGTTACAAGCTCCATTTCCTCGTGAAGCGTACCAGTGCCGCCTTCCACGACACCGTCGTGTCTCAGGACCTTGAAAATGGTGCCGAAAAAGCACTTACAGTCAAAAAGAAAGCTGAGATTCCGGACATACTCGCCATCCAGCCGGGCCTTTACGGGAATCTCCAGCTCGTCCCGCCCGTTGATCTGCGCCCAGCCGGTAAGGCCTGGGCGTACATCGTTGGCTCCGTACTTGTCGCGCTCGGCAATCAGATCATCCTGATTCCAGAGGGCAGGACGGGGACCGATTATACTCATCTTTCCGGTAAGAATACAAAAAATCTGAGGCAGTTCATCGATAGACAGTTTCCGATACCATCTGCCGGTTCTCGTAATCCACTTCTCCGGATCAGTCAGCAGGTGAGTGGGCATGTTGGCGGGGGTGCTGGTATACATCGTGCGGAATTTCGGCATCATAAAAGTACTTTTGTGAATGCCTATGCGCTTCTGCCAGAACAGAACCGGGCCGGGAGAATCCAGCTTCACAATCAGGGCAAAAATCAAAATTGGGATTGCAAGAAGGATCAGTCCCACGAACGACAGAACAATATCGATCAGACGCTTTGCGAAATGACAATACATAATATGTGTTCCTCCAATAAGGCAGGAGTGAATATCAATATTCAGCTTCTCTGCTGACCAGGGCATTGACCGATGGTCTCTGCGGTCTACCAGATAACATGGCTTTAGCCGGTAAAAGCTTGAAAAAAATGTATAAGCCTAAATTTTCCGAGAAAAAATTGTACCATATTTCAACAGGAAAATCAATATCCGAGCGCACTCGAAAACGGTAAAATTTGTAAGTCTTCTGTCGTGTTTTGTGTTTTACATTTAAATACTACATTTTCTTTTACAAATCTCCCGGATCTATGATATGATAAAAAAAGCACGAAACACCGGATATTTTGCTTATGCACGCTCGGTTCCCGAAGCCTCCATTCAGCAGAAAGCAGGATAATCCCCATAAAAAACTCCGTTTCGCGCAGAAAGCGGAGGTAGCTATGAACAGGACAGAATAAGCCCTGACAACTGCATATTTTGTCGATATTTCAGCCCCGCAATGGCCGGTCAGTTCCTTGCGGGGCTTTCGTTTGTCGAATTCTGTAAAATGCGCGCAGTTCCATCCGGGATCGAGCTTTCTCCGCTTTTCTCCCTCCGATCCGGTGCTTTTCCCAATCCCGGTTTTGAGAATATACGGCTGTTTTCGTGCGCCAATCCATACTTTTATCAAGGCATTCTTGCAAGCTTTCTCGCTCACAAGGATGCCTTTTGTCATTTAACAAGCATTCTTCGCATCATCTGCCGCTCGCCGCCCTTCCTCCGATTTGTTTCAAACACACAAATCGAAAGGAGGAGCCATATTCCTTACCATATGCTGATAATTGCATCATGCCTATGGGAATTTGAACGCCAATGAAGAAAAGGTATTCACCCTGACCCTTTCCGGCAAGCCTGCCGCAGCACTGAACGATACCAAGATCGGTATGACCACCGTGACCATTGCAAAAAACTGAACCCGGACGATGCGTCCCTTTCATCGGGGATGGGAAGCCGGTTGATTTTTCCTGAACGCAGGGGCTGTCTCAAAACGCTTCTTTCCCCACAAAGCGACAATAAATTTCTCAATAAAAGTTACGGAGAATTGCCTGCTATGACAATTCTCCGTAAATTTTAGGATCGCTTTATTAGGGGAAATTTAGTTTTGAGACAGCCCCTTTTTCGTTTTCTGCTTATTTCATCGCGGCCTTGGAGTAGCCGGTCATCATATACTTCTGGAATACGATGAACAGGATAACCAAAGGCAAAATTGCCAGTACCGCGCCAGCCATAATCTGGTGGAAGTTTGCCACAAATTGACCCGCAAAGGTCTGCTTCAGCTGGGCAAGGCCGACGGTCAGTACCTTGTGTACCCCGTTGCCGGCAATGATCTTGGGCCAAAAGTAAGCGTTCCAGCCGTTGGAGAAGGTTACCAGCGTAACCGTGAAGATGGATGCCTTGCTCATCGGTACCAGCACATGGACAATGGTGCCAATGCGTCCAAGCCCGTCTATCTTTCCGGCGTCAATATAGCTCTGATCGATAGACAGGAAGGTGTTGCGCATCATAAAAATATAATATGCGGAAACCGCCTCCGGCAAAATCAGGCCAAGGAAAGTATCGTTCAAATTCCAGTTGGCGCACATGATATATATGGGGATAAAGGTCACCTGCAAAGGAACCATAAGCGCACCAAGCACAACATAAAACAACACCTCACGACCCTTGAAGCTTCCAAAAGAGAAGCCGTAAGCCGCAAGGGTACCGGTGCCCACCTGGAGGACAAGGATACCCACCGTCATCACGATCGTGTTCCAGTAGTATTTCAGGAAGTTGGCGCGCTGGAGGACATACAGATAGTTCTCAAAGTGGATGGAATGGGGATAAAGCGTAGGAATGATCAGCTGCACTTCCTCCGCCGATTTCAGAGAGGTGGCAATCATCCAGTAAAGCGGGAAGAGCATGACCAGCGTGACGATCACAGCCAGTACGGGCTGGATCCAGTACCATAGCGTTCGCTTCTCGCCGATCCTTGCGCCCGCAGTCGGTTTTTTACTCATATACAGCACCTCTCATCCTCAAGCGTCGTAGTTGACAGAGTTTTGCGAATACTTCATCGTAGATACGGTAATAATGAGCAGGATAACAAAGAACATTACGGCGGAGGTCGCCGCGCGATCCATTCGGAAATCTACCATCGCATACCGATAAATGAGATAGACAAACACTTCCGTCGAACGGGAGGGACCGCCCGAAGTCAAGATATCCACGGACTGGAACACCTTCATAGCGCTGAGGAAAGTAGTGACCAGCAGGAAAAGGGTGGTGGGGGACAGCATGGGGATGGTGATTTTCAAAAACTGTTGTCTGTTTGTCGCCCCGTCAAGAGAGGCCGCCTCATAGTAGTCCTGAGAGATGCCCATCATAGCCGACAGATATATCATCATTCCGTAGCCAACCACGCGCCAGCCTGTACACATCAGGACGGAAATCATCGCCGTTGACTTATTGTTGAGCCAGTCTACCCCCTGAAGACCGACAAGGTTCAGCAGGTAGTTCAGGATACCGTAATCATGGTTCAGGATAACAAGGAATACCATTGCCGCAGAGGACATTGCCACATACTTGGGGATAAAAATGATCGCCCGCATGGCGCTGAAAGCGCGGGTCATGCGCTTGAACAGCAGCGCAAAAAGGATGCCGCCAACAATGGTAATGAACAGTTCTCCAAACGTGTATATAAAGGTTACTTTAAGGGAATTCCACAGATATTTGGCACCGGAGCCGGCAAACAGCCATTTCCAGTTTTTCAGGCCCACATAGGACCATGTGTCGTTGAGCAGGTTCCAGTCTGTAAGGCTGATCTGGAACAGCTTACATACGGGATAATAGGTAAACACCGCAAGCAGGAGCAACGCGGGAAGAACAAACAGAAAATCAACAATCTTGGCTTTTCTCCTGTTTGTAAGCCATGGCTTTTTTCCTGCCGCAGCCTTGGTTTCAAGCGTAGTCGTTGGCATAGTACAATCCTTTCTTGCCGTCCGGAAACTTTTTCTCTCAAAATGCATGAAAGTGAAGAATCCTCACACTTTGCCTGAAACGGCAAAGTGTGAGGTTTTGTTCGGATCACCGGGATGGCGATCAGCTGTGGTCTTCCAGAATCTCGTTGATTTCCACCACCATTTCGGCGCTGGTGGATTCAACATCTTCGCCGCTGTTGATCATTCTGTTCATGTAGTCCATCCAGATATTCGCAAGCTCGGACCATGCGTCGTTCTGAATGCGGGGATTGATCAGGTTCAGATTGTCAAAGATGCACTGGAAGGCAGGCTTCTTCTCCAAGAAGGCAACGCCCTCGTCCGTGGTGAGAACGGAGTTACGGGTAGGCAGATAGCCGGTACCTTCCGCCCACTTCATATTGACTTCCTTGCCGCACAGGTACTGCAGGAATACCCAGGCGGCGTTCTTGGTGGCCTGATCGTTCTTGGAGGGGATTCCAAGGACACAGCCGCCGACCTCTGCATTATGCTCTCCGGTAGAGCCGGTTGGGAACCACAACATGCCTACTTCAAAGTCGCAGTTATCGACATAGTTGTTGTACAGAGAGGAAGTGTGCATGACCGAGAAGGTCTCGCCATCGTAGAACTTCTGGCGCATATCGCTGGAGGCGGTGGAGCCGTATGCCAGATAGGCAAGTCCGTCGTCGCACATGGACTTGATGTAGTTGGTGACACCAAGAGCCGCTTCGCTGTCAAGATCACAGGTGTTGTCCTCGGTGATGATTTCAACGCCCTCGTTCAGATACAGGGTCTCGTAATACCACTGGTCCCAGCCGCCAAATACGGTGCCATAGCCGCCGCTGGCTTCCGCGCCGGCTTCCGCAAAGGCACGGAATTCGTCATAGGTCATGGTTTCGGGAACCTCAATCCCTGCCTCGTCAGCCATGGTCTTATTGTAGTAAATCACCTGCGTGGAGTGCAGGAACGGGAGCGCGACCTGAGTGCCGTTATACTGGGAGCTTTGCAGCAGACCAGTAGAGAAGTCCTCCACATCATAATCGGTGGCGGCTATGTAGGGATCCAGATTCTCAAACAGGCCGGAAGCACCATACTGTGCCACATAGGGGGTATTGGCGACAACCACCGCAGGCAGACCGGTGCCGGCTGCGTTGGCAGAGACCAGCGCTTCGTTTATCTCGGTATAGGTACCGATATACTCAGCCTCAACCGTGATAAGATCCTGAGATTCATTGAAGTCGTTTACAACCTCATTTACCAGATCCGTATACTGATCCTCCAGAGCGTGCCACCACTTGATGGTGATCGGCTCGGTGACCTCATACAGGGAGGCATCTACCTCAGTAGCCTCACCAGACTCCTCCTCATCCGGAGATGCGGATGCGCCGGTGGAGCCGCCGCACGCGCACAGAGACAGAACCATGCACAGGGCAAGCATAAGTGCTAAAAACTTTTTCATTCATTTTTCCTCCGTTTTTCGATATGTTCCGCAACAACAGTTTCACCTACTGTAGGATGATTTTTAGTATAGCATCTTCCGTTCCCTTTTTCAATAGATTATTCAAATTTTACAAGTATTTGGGAAAACATTAATTTACAATTATCCCCTGTTTTTCAGTAATTTTATCCAAAAAGGCATTGAAAATATCGGCATATTGCTCAAAATGTTTGGCGAAATGTATTATCTTCGGCGGCCTTATTTAAAAAGGAAAAAATGTAGAAAATGCATTATCTTCGGCGGCCTGGCGGCCTGGCGGCCTTATTGAAATAAAAAGGAGAAAATGATATACTATGGAAAACATGCTGCCGCGTATTTTAGGTACCGGCAGCGCAGTAACGCGAACTGGAGGAATGACGGATGAACACTGTCAAGATCAAAAAGGAAAATGTGAAAATGATCGCCCACCGTGGACTCAGCGGGCTGGAGAAAGAGAACACCTGCGCAGCCTTTGTGGCGGCCGGCAACAGAGAGTCCTACTTTGGGATAGAAACGGACGTTCACCGCACCGCAGACGGCCACTTTGTCATTTTCCACGACGATAATACCGCCCGTGTGGGTCTGGACAGGCTTGAAATTGAGGAGAGCACCTTGGAAACGCTGCGCAATCTCCGGCTTACCGACATCGATGGAAAACGCGGCCGTATTGACCTTACCATCCCCACGCTGGAAGAATACATCGGCATATGCAAAAAATATGAAAAAACCTGTGTGTTAGAGTTTAAAAATCCGTTTAAGCCCTCGGATGTTTACAAAATAGTCTCTATGGTTGAAAAGCTGGGTTATTTGGATCATGTAATCTTCATTTCCTTCCATCTGAAAAACCTTGTGGCCCTGCGCAAGCGGTATCCCGGCCAGCCCGCGCAGTATCTGCTGAATTCCTGGGATGACAGTTCCCTTTCCACGCTGAAAAAATATAACCTGGGTCTGGATATCCGTTACACCAGTCTGACAGAGGAGATCCTTGCCCAGGTGCATGGAGCCGGGCTGGAGGTAAATTGCTGGACCGTCAACGACAAAGAAGCGGGAGAGGCGTTAGCGGCCATGGGCGTTGACTATATTACCAGCGATATCCTTGAATAAGATCCTTGTGTTAAGGAGAAAAGTATGTACCACTTATTTAACCCGGAAAACAAATTCTGGAATTTTATCGCTAAGCTGGCGGATGTGACCTGTATGAGCATCCTATGGGCCGTGGTCAGTCTTCCCATTTTTACCGCCGGTGCGGCCACGACCGCTTTCTATGACTTTACCATGCATCAGGTGCGGAACACAGAAGGCGGCGTCTGGCTTGGCTTTTTCCGTCCCTTCAAGGCCCATTTCAAAAAGGCGACCGCTCTATGGCTGATAGAGCTTGCCGGCATTGCCTTTTTCGGTCTGGATCTGTGGGCAGCCTGGAATTTCTACACGGTTAACGGCGGCATGGCCGGCATCGCGCTGCTGAGCTTCTGCGCTTGCTGCGCGGTTATTTTCTTCTCCTGCTTTTTGTACCTATATCCCATGCTGGCAATCTTTGATTTCCGGCTGAAAAAGCTTATCGGCAACAGCTTTGTCATGGCCATGGGCAATCTGCATGTGACCATCACGCTTTTTGTTTTGATTGTCCTCGTCGGCGTTGGCATCTATTACGCCAGCGGGCTTTTCTTCTTATGGATAGGCTTGTATATCTTCTTTTCCTCCTATTTCATTTCCGGCGTTTTTTGGAAGTACGTCCGAAACGAGGAGAATCATGACGGAAAGGAGCTGTCGGAGCCATGATCGGCGGATATGGACTGACCTTTTCTCAAAAGGTCAAAAAATGGAAGGATACCGAATCTGCCAAACTGCGCACCATGACATTGAGGGAAAAGCTCGGCTACATTCTTCACTACTATAAGGGCTGGATTTTGGGCGTTCTGCTCCTGGCTATGCTTTGCGGCTATATCGGTGACGCGGTGGTGCAGGGGCAGAAGGAAGTGGTTCTGCAGGGCTTCTTTACCAATGATGACTGGAACCTTTTCCCGGCGGACGACATTCTGCGGGACTATTCCGCCACGCTGTCGCTGGGGAAAAAGCAGCGCATCATTTTTGACGATACCCTGTATGTCACTCTCGATGGTACCGCCACGGAGTACAGCGCCGCAAGCAATGGAAAAATCATCGCCTACATGGCCACGCAGGAACTGGACTTCATCGTTACCACCGAATCGGTCTACGAGCACTATCTGGGCAACGTGCCTATGCTGGATCTGAAAGCGGCCCTCTCTCCCGCGCTTTTCAGCCGTTTGGAGAACTATCTGATTCCCGGTACGGATGCTGAGGGAAACCCGTGTTTTACCGGCATCGACATGACCCAAAGCCGGTATATTGCAGGTATCGGTGCCGATAACAACGAGGAGATTTCGGAACGGTACGTCCTGTTTCTCCCCTACAGCGCCCCGCACATCGACATGGCGGAGGCTTTTATCTCCTACTGCTTTTCCTCGTAAAAATGGAGCCGCAGGGGAGCGCGAGGCGGGTCTTACCCCCTCACGCTCCCCTGCGGCTCTACTTCCGCACTCCGCAGCATCGTTTTTTGAAAGTCCGGGAAATTTTGCTATGCTTTGCGTACAGCAAAATTTTGAGACCAAATCTGGCGGGGCTGTCTCACAAAAGTGAGGCAGCCCCGAAATAACGGCAGCCGGCTCTATACAAGAGTCGGCTGCCGGCGTATAATTAAGGTATGAAACAAAACCAAACGCAAGTAGAGTATACAGCATACGGGACTGGATATCAAGT
>CAZESU010000032.1:0-18458 GCA_964515275.1 uncultured Oscillospiraceae bacterium | reverse complement strand
AGGTGTAAGCCAGATTCTCGTTCTCATTAGCGATGTTGGCAGTCAGCACGGGGCCTTCCTGACCAATGGAAACATCGGGCGTAGCAATGGAGTATACGGGAATGACAACAAGTTCACCGGTATCGTCAACGTTGCTGGAAAGGGCAGATGCGGTAAGATAGGTATCTTCGTTGTAATAATGCGAGCTTACCGCGCCGTTTTCATAAGTATACAAATGGTACAGTGTATAACCGGAAAGGACAGGAACATTGGGGATAGCAGGGAAGTACTGTATAGGGCCGCCATATAAATCAAGGGATAAATTTGTGGCATAAGTGACTCGCCACTGTCCATCTATGGGACCAGGGATCACAGTGGGAGTATCATCCAGCTCATACATATAGCTTATTGTGAAAGGTGCAAAATAGATAAATCTGGTCGCATACTTTACGCTAGCGACAGCGGCGGTATCAGATTTGTAGTAGTAGCCGCATCGGGAGCACTTCTTATATGCATAACCGTTGGTTTTCGGTAGCGCCTCTTTTACCACCTCGATTACACTGTAGTCGTGTCCCAGCGCTGAGATGGTTTCGACCTTCGTCTCGCCACATTCGGAATCGGTGCAGGTGAAGGTCATTTCCCCTGCAGCCGTACAGGTCGGCTCCTTGGTAACAACGCCATCGTCCCAGACGTGCTCATGCTCCGGCTCATCGCCGTCAGCAAAGGAGACAGGCGCGGCAAGGGCAAAAAGCATGACCAGCAGGAGCGAGAAAGAGAGAATTCTCTTGAGATTTTTATGCATGATTTTCCTCCGTTCTTTTTTAGTAAATTGTTTAATCTGAAAGCATACCTTCTTTTCTATACAATAGCACGAATTGAGAAGAGATGCAATTCAATATTTCTTAACTTTGTATTAAGACTTTTTATGATGCCGGAAATACCGGGAAGCTCAGGAAAAACGCTGAAAAAACAGGATCTCGCTGGCACCGCGCCAGAGAGATCCCGCCCACCAAAAGGCTGCATTTTCACCTTACGGGAACATCTCGGAAAGCTTCCCCGGTGATGACGGCGGTAACGCCCCCGGCGCTGAGATCGAAGATTCGGGCCTGAAATGCCTCGGCTTTCTCCTCGGGCACAAGGGCCTTTATGGTAACGGCGGCGGCGTAGTCCACGCCTGTGACAACGCCCGCAAAGGCGGCCACCTCCAGCTTCAGCCGTTCGGCAATGGAATAGGAGCAGGAAAGCTCCGTTTCCACCCAGCGGCGCACCACGGAGACGCCCGCCGCGTCCAGTGCGTCCCCGGCGCTTTTGGTGTAGGCCCGGAGAAGTCCGCCCGCGCCCAGCAGCACCCCGCCGAAATAGCGGGTCACCACACAGACCACGTTGCATACGCCCTCCCGGCGAAACACCTCCAGCATGGGGATGCCTGCGGTACCCTGAGGTTCGCCGTCGTCGGAATAACGCTCGGCCCCGCCACAGATGATGTAGCACCAGCAGTTGTGCCGGGCGTCATAATATTTCTTTTTCATCTCCGCGAGGAAGGCTTTGGCCTCCTCCTCGCTCTCCGCCCGCCTCACATGGCCCAGAAAGCGGGAGCGTTTTTCTGTAAATTCCGCCTCGCCCGGCCCGGTGGGGATATAATATTCGGTCATTCGGCTCAGTCCTCCCGGCTGATGGAATAAAAGAGCGCCTTTCGCACCGCATGGAAAGCCGGCACATTACAGTCCGCTGTGCAGCGGTATTGAAAGCCGCACTTTTCAATGACCCGGCGGGACTTGTCATTTCCTTCATAGTGGCTGCACCAAACGTGTTCCGCGCCGTCTTCAAAGCAGCGGCTGATGAGCAGGCGCACCGCTTCCGGGATATAGCCCTGCCCCCAGAAGGGCACGCCGATCCAGTAGCCGATCTCCGGCTCACCCTTGCCAAGGGAAACTCCGGAGGGGAAAACGCCGATACTGCCTACCGGCTCGTCGCTGCCTTTGATGGTTACTGCCCATGTGCGGTCATCCATCAGCACCGTGCGCAGGATGTTCAGGCTGTCCGCCTCGTCCTTATGTACCGCCCAGCCGGCGGCAGGCCCTACGCGGGGGTCTTTTGCATATTGATATAAGTCGGCGGCATCTTCCTCCCGCCAGGGGCGCAGGATCAGCCGCTGCGTTTCCAGAATGTTCAATCTTCCCAATCCTCCTTCGGCTCCGCATAGCCGGGGATGAAGTCCTTTATCTTGCCGAACACCTCCGGCGTGACCACGGCCTGCGCCTCAATACCCTCGTCGGTGTATTCAAGGTTCAGCACGGCGGCCTCCCGGTTCAGCATGTCCACGATGCCCGCCTTTGCATAGGGTATCCTGAGCTGCACCTGCTTTTTTCCTTTATCCAGCATTTCAGAGAGTTTTTTTACCAGCATGTCCGCACCCTCTCCGCTGCGGGCGGAGATGCAGACCACATTGTCACCGTGGGGCAGAATACCGATATAAGCGTCGCATTTGTTGAAAACTCTCAGGCAGGGGGTGGCCTCCGCCCCAAGCTGGCGGATCAGTTCGTCCACTACTCTGGCCTGCTCCTCCCATTCCGGGTTGGAGATGTCAATCACATGGATCAGCACGTCCGCGTAGCGCAGCTCCTCCAGCGTGGCCTTGAAGGCCTCGATCAGATGGATGGGAAGCTTGCGGATAAAGCCCACCGTATCGGACAAGAGCACCTCCTGCGTCTCATCGATGCGGAGACGGCGGGTGGTAGTGTCCAGCGTGTCAAATAACCGGTCGTTTGCCGGAATGTCGGAGCCGGTGAGACAGTTTAAAAGGGTGGATTTGCCCGCATTTGTGTAGCCTACAAGAGCCACCACGGGCATGGCGTTTTTCTCCCTGCGGCGGCGCTGGGTGCTTCTCACCTTGCGCACGGCAGCCAGCTCCTCCTCCAGCTTCTGTATCTTGCGGCGGATGTGGCGGCGGTCGGTCTCCAGCTGAGTCTCGCCGGGGCCGCGGGTGCCGATGGGGGAGGAACCGCCGGAGGCGGTCTGCCGCACAAGGTGTGTCCACATACCGGTAAGCCTTGGCAGCAGATATTTATACTGGGCGAGCTCCACCTGAAGCTGGCCCTCTCTGGTCTGGGCCCGCTGAGCGAAAATATCCAGAATAAGCCCCGAGCGATCCAGCACCTTTACCCCCAGAGCCTCGCTGAGCACGCGCATCTGGGAGGGGCTCAGTTCATTGTCGAACACTGCCAGATCGCAGTCGTTCATGGCGATCAGCTCCTTCATCTCCTGCACTTTGCCATCGCCAATAAAGCTGCGGGGGTCGGGCGTGGGCCGGTTCTGCATGATGATGGCAACCGTGTCGCCTCCGGCGGTGTCCACCAGAGCGGCAAGCTCTTCCATGGACACCTCCGTGGAACGCTCGTGCTCATCCATACTCGCGGCGGAAAGCCCCGCCAGCACAGCCCGTTCTCTTTTTATCTCCGTGTTTTCTATCATAATCAGTCCTTTTGCGGGATAATAATTCAGTATAACGCAAAACAGATTTTTTGCCAACTATAATCTGCCCCGATCCTTACAGAAATCCCTGTCTTTTCCGTTTACGGCGCATAAATTCATCTTTTGCTTCCACCAGAATAATGTCGTTCCCAATACGGACGATGCAGCTCCAGGGCAGTACATAATCGTCCTCCCTGCCCAGCAGCCCGAACAGCTTTGCTTTGCCCGGAGTGATCAGTGAGACAAAACGCCCCTCCGCATCGTCAAATTCCGCATCGCACACATAGCCCAGCCGAAAGCCGGAGTGGATGTCGATTACCTCTTTATAACGCAGGTCGGAAAAATAGCTTATCATAAAAAATCACCGCCTCCGTATATTCTACGGGGACGGCGGTTTGTCCTATGTCTGGGCGGGCTTGTTTTTTGGTATGGAAATGGTGAGGATAAGGGAATCCTCGGTCTCCTGACGCTTTACACCGGCATCGATGCCGCCCTGTTTCATCATGTCGATGCTGCGGGAGAGCGTGTTGAGAAACACCCGAACATCCTTCAGCACGAAAGTGCGCCGCTGCTCCGGCTTCTCCTCACTCTCATCCTCCTCCGGCTCATCCGGGCGGTTCAGCAGGGCTTCTATGTAGGCATCGGTGGCCGCAACGGTCAGTCCGTTATCGATGATATACATCAAGGCCTCCCTTTGCCTCTCTGGGGACGACAGCCGAAGCAGCGCCCTGCCGTGGCGCTCGGTCAGCCCGTTTTCCCGCAAGGCCTCCAACACGTCCTGCGGCAACTTCAAAAGCCGCAGCTTGTTCGCCACGGCAGATTGGGATTTGCCAATGCGCCGCGCTGCCTCCTCCTGACTCATCCCGAACATGCGGATAAGCTGCCGGATACCAGCTGCCTCTTCTATAAAGTCCAGATCCTTCCGCTGAAGATTTTCAACCAGCGCAATGAGACTGGCATCCTCCATGTTCACATCAAGCAGGATACAGGGAACCTCCCGCAGTCCCGCCAACTTTGCTGCACGAAGCCTTCGCTCTCCTGCCACCAGCTCGTATTTTCCGCATCGCAGACGTACCGTAAGCGGGTTTAGTATGCCATAGTTTTTTATGCTGTCGCTGAGTTCTGCCAGCGCCTCATCGTCAAAACGCTTGCGGGGCTGCACGGGATTCGGCGTCAGCTCGTCCGTCCTCAGATAGATTATCCCGCCCCGGCGTATTCCGGGACGGCTTCGCAGTGCCTGCATCACAAAACCTCCTTATTTTGTGGATGTGATATAAACATACACTATATATTGTGAGAATACAGGCGAATATAGACGGAGAAAAGAATTAAGATTTCCCAATAAAAAGCACCGCCCAAAAGGACGGTGCTGATATATTACGATTGGAATTACTGCTCGGTTGCGTGCAGCTTCTTCTGGAGCCAATCCTTGCCGTCCACGAAGCGGGAGACGATGAAGGAGACAACATAGTCTCCGGCAGCGTTGACCATGGTGGCAGGGGGGTCAACCAGGTTGCCCAGAGCAATGGCGATGGGGTAAGCGATAGCCATCTGATCGGGGAAGAAGATGGAGCAGAGCACCAGCTCGCCGGTGCCGCCGCCGCCGGGAATGCCGGACATTGCAACAGAGGAGAAAACTGCCACGATGATGGCCAGAACGGCTCTGCCGGTGCCGAAGTCCAGACCGAAGATACCGAACAGGAAAGCGACCTTGATGATGGCGCTCATTGCGGAGCCGTCCATGTGCATCGTTGCGCCCAGAGGCAGGACGATCTCAGAAACATCCTTGGAGATGCCGGTGTCCTCGGCAGCTTCCATATTGGTGGGGATAGTTGCAACAGAGGAGCAGGTGCCGAAGGAGACGGCAGCAGGAGCAAACAGATGCTTGAACATGACCTTTGCAGCTCCCTTGCCGCCGCCGAAGCGGGCGTAGATGGGGGAGGAGATGAGCATGTAAGCGAAGCACATTACATAATAGATGATAAGGGTGCGGCTGTAGTCGCCGATCAGTTCGGGGCCGTAGGTGGCGACCAGATAAGCGAAGAAGCCGAAGAAGCCGATGGGTGCATAGTAGGTGATGATCTTGACGACCTTCATGATGCAGTTGGAGAGATCTGCAAGGATCTTTGCGGTGAGGGTCTCAGGGCCGCCGGCCATCTGCACGCCGAAGCCAAAGAGAACAGCAGCAACGATAAGAGGCAGAATTGCTCTGCGGCTCCACAACTCGGTAAAGTCGGGCTTGGTGAAGAAGTTGATGATCATGTCGGCAATGCCGAGACCTGCGTCAACTTCGCCCTCAACGATCTCATAGGTGCCGGAGGTCAGAGGGATGATACGGACGACTATGTACATCAGCAATGCGGCAATGGCAGCAGTTATCAGGAAAGTGACAACCGTGGTGCCCAGCACCTTGCCGGCTCTTTTCACGCTGCCCATGTTTGCAATGGCGGAAGAGATGGAGCAGAATACCATCGGAACCACGACGCAGAACATCAGGTTAATAAACACCGTGCCGAGAGGTTCAAGAGCGGTGGCTCCGGGCCATACAGCGCCGACAATGCAGCCGGCGATGATGCCGATGAGCATCGAAATAATGAACCAGTAATTCTTAAAAAACTTTCTGGTTGGGGACATTGGTCAGGTCTCCTTTTCAATGATATTTATGTTGTTATTATATTTTTGAAATATTGCCATGTAAATTGCTTATTGTGCTTGAAACATTGTAAAAAGTGCGCTATAATGATTTAACGAGGTGCAGTTATGGGAAAGAACAATGTATTTAGCCGGGAAGGTTATCTGAAAGAGAATTATCACTATTTCCACCTGCGGGATACGGCAGGGCAGGAAAGAGACTTTCATTTTCATGAATTCGATAAGGTGGTGCTGCTGCTTTCGGGGCATGTGGATTATACGGTGGAAAGCGTCACCTATGCTCTGAAGCCCTGGGACGTGCTGCTGGTGAAGCACCATACCATACATAAAGCTCTTATCGACAAGACAGAGCCTTATGACCGGGTGATTATTTATCTGGACAGAAAGTATTTTGACCGGGTAATGCCTGACGCCGGACTTATGGATTGCTTTGACCAGGCGGATAAAAGTGGGCGGCAGCTTCTCACGCCGGATGAGGAGCAGCGGAGCCGACTGAAATCGGTGCTGGAGGCCTATGAGGATGCCATGCGCGATAAAAACTTCGGCGCTCAGACGCTGAGGGACACGCTGCTGATGCAGCTTCTGGTGCTGATAAACCGCATCTATGCAAGCACCGAAACCACGCCGGATCGTATTGAGACGATCCGGGATCCTCAAATCGCAGCGGTGCTTTCCTATATAAATGAGAACCTGACAAAGGAACTGTCGGTGGAGGAACTGGCGGAGCAGGTATTTTTGAGCCGCTATCACTTTATGCGGCTATTCAAGGCCCAGACCGGCACCACCGTCCACGCCTATGTGCGGCAAAAGCGGCTTTTGTATGCATCAAGGCTGATTCGTGAGGGGCAGAGTGCGGCACAGGCCGCGGCGGAGAGTGGTTTTTCGGACTATTCCGCTTTTCACCGGGCTTTTCGGGAGTGCTTCGGCATCAGCCCCGGACAGCTGAAAAAATAGAAAACGAAAGATTCCATATTCAGAGCCGGGTGCTTCCGATTACGGAATCTTTCGCTGTGTATAGGCAACAGTTTTATTTATGAAACAGTTTTTTGGCCTGATACTTGGGCTCAAAGGAGATATTTACACCCAGCTTTTTGAACAGATCCTCATCCACGCGGGACAGGATCACGGAGGAGTGGGCCTCGCAGCCCTGCAGTTTGTCAAGCTGATCCATGGCATATTCCGCCATGGGGTTGGTCACTGCGCAGATGGCAAGGGCGATCAGCAGTTCGTCCGTATGGAGCCGGGGGTTGTGGTTGCCCAGATGCTCCACTTTCAGGTGCTGGATAGGCTCAATCACACCCGGGGCAATGAGAGGAATCTTCTTATCGATGCCGGCAAGATACTTCAGGGCATTGACGAGGCAAGCGGAGGACGCGCCAAGCAGGGAGCTTGTCTTACCTGTGATGATGGCGCCGTCGTTCAGCTCTATCGCCACGGCAGGGCCATCGGTCTCTTCTGCTCGCTTCAGCGCGGCACCCACCACGGGCCGGTTGTCGGAGCTTATGCCCAGAGAGTTCATAATTAGCTCAATCTTCCGTACCTCGCTGATATCGCCCAATCCCTGACGGGCGGAGCAGGCGGCGGAATAATAGCGGCGGATGATCTCCTGTCGGGATGCCTCGCAGCAGACCTCGTCGTCGGTTATGCAGTAGCCCGCCATATTTACGCCCATGTCGGTGGGGCTCTTGTAAGGGCTCTCGCCGTAGATGCGCCTGAACATGGCCTCCAGCACCGGGAAGATCTCCACATCCCGGTTATAATTGACGGTGGTGGTTCCGTAAGCCTCCAAGTGGAAAGGGTCTATCATGTTCACATCGTCAAGGTCGGCGGTGGCTGCCTCATAGGCAAGATTCACCGGATGCTTGAGGGGCAGGTTCCAGATGGGGAACGTTTCAAACTTGGCATAGCCCGCGCTGACGCCCCGCTTGTGCTCGTGGTACAGCTGACTCAGACAGGTGGCCATTTTGCCGCTGCCGGGGCCGGGGGCGGTGATGACAACAAGACTCCGCTCTGTCTCAATATAATCGTTCCTGCCGAAGCCATCTTCGGACACGATGAGGGAAATATTGGAGGGATAGTCCGGTATGATGTAGTGCTTATAGACCCGGATACCAAGGGTCTCCAGCCGTTTGACAAACTTGTCTGCAATGGACTGACCCCGGTAGTGGGTGATCACAACGCTGCCGATGTAGAGCCCGATACCCCGGAAAGCGTCGATCAGGCGGAGGGTGTCGTCATCATAGGTGATGCCAAGGTCACCCCGGCGCTTGCTGCGTTCAATGTCGTCTGCGGAGATGGCAATGACAATCTCCGCTTCATCCTTCATTTCAAGGAGCATTTTCACCTTACTGTCCGGCGCAAAGCCCGGCAGGACACGGGAGGCGTGGAAATCATCAAAGAGCTTGCCGCCGAATTCGAGATACAGCTTGCCGCCAAAGTGGGAAATGCGGTCGCGTATATTCTGGGATTGGAGCTTAACGTATTTTTCGTTGTCAAAACCGAGCCTGTTCATATTTCTTCCCTCAACTGCATATATATTTATTTGATTCAGATGCCGCAGCCCACAGGACTGCCCAGAACGGTGCAGGCGCTGAAATATTTCACGGTGCAGCGCACCTTGTCGGAATGGAGTTCAAAGCTGCTGCCGTTGGCGGTGCCGATGTAAAGGTCACTGGGCCCCCGCAGGGACATGCCCATAATCTCCTCGACCGGCAGACTGATGCCGGTCGGCAGCTCCAGGTGACCTTTATACAGTATGATACTGCCGCTGCCGATGTACTCGCTGCCCCGGGCAGAGTCCACGCGCCGAAGCTGAAAGTCGCTGTCGGAAAAGACGGGCTCACTGCCGCCCTTCTGCCGGGCGATGGGGCCTGAAGCCACATGATGAGTTTTGATACAAAGCCCAGCCTCAGCAGATGCTCGCTGGTGACAAAGTACATTTGGTTTTTAAAGGCCGCGCCCACAAAAATAGGGTCCCAGTCGGTCACATGATTGCATAACACGATAAAGGGACCTTCCGGCGCGTAAACAGGAGAACTGTAATTGAATTTGAATTTCAGCAGAAGCCTTGCAAGCGGGCGCAGAAGCTTCCATACGATGCGGTGTCTTTTACTGTGTTCCATAGCTTTATCCTCAACTCGGATTTTCTGACAATATATTTTATCATACAAACTTTTAAAGGACAAGCGGCGGAGGCTGTATTGCGCGAAATCTTCTCGGATTAAATTCTAAAGAATCGAGAATATGCTTTTTTTATTCATATTCTTGTGCTATAATCCTATGTTGAATTGGTATTACAATCTGCATGGAAAGGTTTTTGAAATGGGACTTTTAGACAAACTGTTCGGAAGCTATTCCGATCGGGAACTGAAAAAGATATATCCGATAGCCGACACCATTGAAAAGCTGGATGAGACATATTGCAGACTCAGCGACGGGGAGCTTCGCGCCAAGACCGATGAATTCAAAGCCAGACTTGCCGAAGGGGAGACCCTGGATGATATCCTGCCGGAGGCCTTTGCCACAGCAAGAGAGGCCGCATGGCGTGTTCTGGGTATGAAGCCCTTCCGGGTACAGCTGATCGGCGGTATTGTCCTTCATCAGGGCCGTATTGCCGAAATGAAGACCGGCGAAGGCAAGACCCTTGTTGCCGTTCTGCCTGCTTATCTCAACGCCCTTGCCGGTGAGGGTGTGCATATCGTCACCGTCAACGATTATCTGGCACGCCGCGACAGCGAATGGATGGGTAAGGTACACCGCTTCCTGGGCCTGTCCGTGGGCTTGATTGTCCACGGCCTGACCGCAGAGGAGCGTCGCCGCGCCTACGCCTGCGATATCACCTATGGCACCAATAACGAAATGGGCTTTGACTATCTGCGTGACAATATGGCATTGTATAAAGAGAGCATGGTTCAGCGGGGCCATGCCTTCGCCATCGTGGACGAGGTGGACTCCATCCTCATCGACGAGGCAAGGACTCCTCTTATTATCTCCGGCCAGGGGGACGAGAGCACAGATCTTTACCGTCAGGCAGACGATTTTGTATGCGGCCTGAAGAAGCTGGTCTACGCCTCCGTGGATGAAAAGCAGGAGGAGAGTGAGGATATCGACGCAGACTATATTGTGGACGAAAAGGCGAAAACCGCCACCCTCACTGCCAGAGGCATTGAGCGGGCGGAGCGGGCCTTTGCCCTTGAAAACTACGCCGATATTGAAAATGCCACGCTGACCCACCATATCAATCAGGCGTTGAAGGCTCACGGCATCATGAAGCGCGATATCGATTATATCGTAAAAGATGGTGAGATTATCATCGTTGATGAGTTCACGGGCCGTTTGATGCTGGGCCGCCGCTATTCCGAGGGTCTGCATCAGGCTATTGAGGCCAAGGAGCATGTGGCCGTTCAGAAGGAGAACAAGACGCTTGCCACCATCACCTTCCAGAACTATTTCCGCCTGTATAACAAACTCTCCGGCATGACCGGCACCGCCGCCACTGAGGCGGAGGAGTTCGAGGCCATATACCGGCTGGATATTATCGAGATTCCCACCAACAAGCCGGTCATCCGTATCGATAACCCGGATGTGGTCTATAAAAACGAGGTCGGCAAGAACCGGGCCATCGTCGAACAGATTGTCCAGTGCCACGAAAAGGGCCAGCCTGTGCTGGTGGGCACCGTGTCTATTGAGAAGAGCGAGTATATCTCCTCCCTGCTGAAAAAGCGGGGCGTTCCCCATACCGTGCTGAACGCCAAGTACCACGAGAAGGAAGCGGAAATCGTGGCCCAGGCAGGCAAGCTGGGGGCAGTCACCATCGCCACAAACATGGCAGGCCGCGGCACCGATATTATGTTGGGCGGCAACGCGGAATTTTTGGCAAAGACCGATTTGAGAAAGGCCGGCTTTGACGAGGGAACCATCGCCGAGGCTACCGGCTATGCGGATACCGAGGATGAAAACATCATCGCCGCAAGAGAACTCTTTGCCCAGCGTCTTGCAGCCCACAAGGAGGTCACCAATGCCGAGGCCGAAAAGGTTCGGGCGGTAGGCGGCCTGTTTATCCTGGGTACCGAGCGGCATGAGTCACGCCGCATCGACAACCAGCTCCGTGGCCGTGCCGGCCGCCAGGGCGACCCGGGCGAGAGCCGCTTCTACCTGGCGCTGACGGATGATATCATGCGCCTTTTCGGCTCTGAGCGCATCATGAACATGATGGAAGCTCTGAAGGTAGATGACGACACGCCGCTTGATCACAAGATGCTGTCGGGCGCTATTGAACAGGCCCAAAAGACCGTTGAGAGCCGAAATTTCCAGACCAGAAAGAGCGTCCTTGAATACGATGACGTTATGAACCAGCAGCGCAGCATCATCTACGGCGAGCGCCGCAAGGTGCTGGACGGCGAGGATCTGCAGCAGCAGATTATGGGCATGGTGGAGGAGTATGTCAGAACCACCGTGACCGATGGCCTTGGCGGCGGTGCGGCGGAAAACCAGCAGCATCTGGATATAGCCCTCCAGCCTTTTGAAAAGCTCTTCCTGCGTCACGGGGCCATAAAAATAGAGGATTTCAAAGGTGCAGCCAGCTGCGAAAAGGTTGCGGACGCGGTCTATCAGATCGCAGAGAAGGTTTATGCCGCCCGCGAGAAGGCCTTTGGCGAGGACCCCAACGGGAACCCCTTCATGCGTGAGCTGGAGCGGGTGGTCATGCTCCGTGTGGTGGATGAATACTGGATGGATCATATTGACGCCATGAGCGAGCTGAAACGCGGCATCGGCCTGCGAGGCTACGGGGCAGTCAAGCCTATCGACGCCTATAAGCAGGAGGGCTTCGACATGTTCGAGGCCATGGTACAGGGCATCCGCGAGGAGACTGTGCGTCGTATGTTCACCATTCAGGTGCGGCGGGAGCAGCCCATAGAACGCAAGGCAGTGGCAAAAAATGCCGCCGCCAATGTAGGCGGTGCGCCGGTAAAGAAGCAGCCGGTGAAAAAGGCCCCCAAGCCCGGGCGCAACGACCCCTGCCCCTGCGGCAAAATGAAGGCCGACGGCAGCCGCAGGCTGAAATACAAGGAATGTTGCGGAAGAAACGAGTAATAATGGCATTTAAAGAAATTAACCAGGACGGACTTATATACATGCGCTCCACCCTGATCCCGACCCGACATGCCTTTACCACCCGCTTCGGCGGCGTGAGCAGGGGTGAGTTTTCCTCCCTGAATCTGGGCTCCAACCGGGGAGATCAGCCGGAGGCTGTGCGGGAAAATTACCGCCGGGTCTGCGCCCTGATGGGTGCAGGGATCGACGACTGCGCCGTTACCAAGCAGGTACACGGCAAGGAAGTCCGTATCGTGACGGAGGCGGACCGGCATGTATGCATGTCTGTCGTGCCTTATGAGGCGGATGGGCTCGTTACCAATACAAGAGGGCTTCCCATCATGTGCTTTATTGCCGACTGCGTGCCGGCACTGCTGTGCGATGGAGAGCATTCCGTTATCGCCGCTGTACACTGCGGCTGGCGCGGCTCGGTGGCGGATATTCTGGGCGAGGCGGTGGAGAAGATGTGTTCTCTGGGTGCAAATCCGAAGAGCATACACGCCGCCATGGGCGCCTCCATCGGGCGCTGCTGCTTTGAGACGGACGACGATGTGCCCGAGGCCGTGGAACGTTATCTCGACGGAGATACGGAGGGCCTTTTTGGCCGGAGACATGACGGAAAGACCATGGTGGATCTCCGCGCGGCGAACGCAAGGCGGCTCGTGCAGCTTGGCCTTAAGGTGGAGAATATCGACATATCCCGGGAGTGTACCATGTGCAGTCACGAAAAATATTGGTCTCACCGATATACGAAGGGACGCCGCGGCAGTCAGGCTGCCGTGATCGTGTTAGATTAGCATTAAACTGAGGTGAACATATGCATAGAAAGATAACCAAACTCATCGCAGTATTATGTGCGGCGGCGACGCTGCTGTGCTGCACCGGCTGTGAAAGCAGCAGTTCAACAGACCCGCTGGACCTCATACCCGAGTCCACCGGAGGCAAAGACGTGGAGAAATCTGCTGCAGCGGACAATGTTTTCTCCCTTAACAGCAACAGCAAGTACAGCCTGAATCCCATGATCGCCACCAACCACTCAAACCAGCTCATATGCAGCCTCGTGTATGAGAACATGGTGGAGTTGGACAACAACTTCAATGTGATCCCCAATCTGATAACGGAATGGATCTGCTCGGAGGACGGCAAGAGCTGGACCTTCACCATCGATACCACCCACACGTTCCACGATGGCACCCAGGTCACGGGAAACGATCTGCGCCTGTCGCTGGAATACGCCATCAATACCGACCGTTACAGGGGGCGCTTCAACAGCATTGTCGGTGTGGCGTATTCCGACGATAAGCTGTATGTGACGCTGAGCAAGGCAAACACGCAGTTTGTAAAGCTCCTGAACATCCCCGTTATGAAGAGGGGAACCTTCGGCGACAAGCACCCCATGGGCAGCGGACCCTATACATATAATGAAGACGGCACCCAGCTTCTGGCATATACCGGACACAATGGTTATGACTCTTTGCCGGTGGATGTGATTTATATCCAGGAGTATCAGACGGCGGAGACCATTATCAGTGCCTTTGAGAATTCCCTGATCGATATCGTACTGAATGACCCCTCCAGCTATACGAACCTGGGCTATGCCAGCACGAATGAGACGCGAACCTTTGCCACCACAAATATGCACTATGTGGCCTTTAACGAAAAGAGCACCCTGGGTCGCTATTCCAATGTGCGCGTGGCACTGTCCTATGCCTTTAACCGGGCTTATTTTGCTGAGGAGCTTATGAAAGGAAACGGTGTCGCCTCCACCGTGCCCATGTATCCCACCTGCGCTGACTATCCCACTACCTACGCAAACAGCCTGAATTATGACATGGAAAAATGCAAGTTGGTTCTGGATAACTTCGGCATCCGCGATTATGATGAGGATGGCAAGCTGGAGTTTATGAACGGCTCAGCGCAGGAGATCGAAATGCGCTTCATCCTGTGCAGTGACAGCAGCGCCAAGGCCGGCGTAGCCAGACAATTTGCCGAATCCATGGCCTCCATTGGCTTTACCATAACAGTTGAAGAATTGACATGGGATGATTACCTCACTGCCCTTGAGGAGGGCGACTTTGACATGTACTATGGCGAGATAAAGCTCCGTAATGACTTTGATCTGACAGAGCTTCTTCAGGTCAGAACCAAGGATAACGAATCCTCCTGCCTGAACTATACCGGCTCCACCGACAACAGCTTTGAGAGCTATATCAATGAATATCTTGCTGCCGGAAGTGCGACCACTGTCAATGAATATGATTCGGAGAGGGCTTCCGCCTTTGCAAACTTCTGCAAATATCTGGGCGAGTCCGGTTCGCTTATAACCATCGGCTTTGAAAAACAGCAGATCCTCACCCACCGAGGTGTGATAAAGGGCGTTGACCCCAATATGGGCAACCCTCTTTATGGCTTCCCCAACTGGGAGATAGATCTTAGCTGAATGAAATAAAAAAACGGAGGGGCAAGTATGACTGACAGAGAACTTATGTCCATGGCAAAAAAGGCGTCGTTGAATGCCTATGTACCTTACTCCCGCTTCCCCGTAGGTGCTGCGCTGGAGTGTGACGATGGAACGGTGTTCACCGGCTGTAATGTGGAAAATGCTGCGCTCGGCAGTACCATCTGTGCCGAGCGTACAGCCTGCTGCAAGGCCGTCAGCGAGGGGAAAATCAGCTTCCGCCGCATCGCCATCTATGCGGACAGTGAAAACTGGTGCACCCCCTGCGGAGCGTGCCGTCAGTTTCTGGCGGAGTTTTCACCCAATATGGAGGTGCTCTGCGCAAAGGCGGGGGATCGCTATGTGAGCTATAAGCTCAGTGAGCTTTTGCCTCACACCTTCGATTATTGAAATGCAGTTTGAGCAGCTGAAAATCTTTGTAGCTGTGGCTCAATGCGGCAGCTTTACTGCGGCGGCAAAGAAACTCTATATCAGTCATTCCACCACCAGCAGAGCAGTCGCAGCGCTGGAGGATGAGCTTGGTGTGCGCCTCTTTCAGAGGGGAAACAGGGTCAACGGCCTGACTCCTGCGGGGCAGGTGCTGCTGGAGGAGGCTTTGAAGCTGCTTGCTGCTGCAAAAGAAGCGGAGGACAAGGTAAAGGCGGCCGGAGAGAAATAGACCAGAGGGGAAGGTCTGATTTTGAGCCTTAAGAGGGAGATAAACCGTATATATTCATAAGCTATGCCCATGCAGACCCACCGGCAGTGATGCAGGTGGTCTGCGATAGGCATGACAAGAGCTATCGCAACTGGTATGACGAAGGAATAGAAGTTGGCAGCGAGTGGCCGGAATGTATTGCAAGCCGCCTTGCGTCCGCCAATCTTTCATTGCTTTCATCTCCAATGCCTATATGAAGTCGGATAATTGCCCTGATGAAGCAGAACATGACTGAGCAGGCATTTTTTGAAAAACGCTATTCAGCATCGCTGCTGAATTCCGAGTCCTTTGTGGGCGACGCCCCGAAAAGCCCGGCGGAGAGACCAAAGGAAGAGCCGAAAAAAAGATCCTACGACGAAAAAGCAGAAACCTGTGCTGGACGGGGAGACAAACAAGCGGAAAAAGCGAAAGGCCCGGCGCATTGTATGTCTGTCCGTGCTGCCGGTGCTTCTGGCTGCGGTCATAACACTGGGTATTGTTGGACACTACGGGAGGCCATGCCCTCGAGCAATCTGGAGATTTCGGTTCTGAGCCGGATGGATATCGACAGCACGATGAGGGATGCCATACATCGTACCCTGGACGGCACCAAAACGGGAATCACACTGATTTACCCAATTACATAATCTTATACAGAACGCCCGCCATATACGGCGGACGTTCTGCTGTCAAAAAATGAGAGGTTTCCGAGAAATCACTATGCAAAGCCCGCCACCTGTGTTAAAATAACAGGCAAATTCCAAAGGCTTGGAGGATGTGGATATGAAAGCGATCGTAAGCGTATTCGCCAAAGATGCAAAAGGCATCACCGCCTATGTGACGGCCCTTTTGGCGGAAAAAGAGATAAACATTCTGGATATCAGCCAGACTTTGATGCAGGAGTATTTTGCAATGATCATGCTGGTTGATCTGACCGACTGCGAAACTCCCTTTGACGAGCTGGCCCGCTACCTGAAAGACAAGGGGGCAGAACGCTGCCTGGACATTCATGTGCAGCGTCAGGATATTTTTGAGGCCATGCACAGGATCTGAGGCAGTACTATGAGCTATCTGATAAACAGCAGTGAGATACTGCAGACCATAGAGATGATAAACCAGCAGCATCTGGATGTGCGCACTGTCACCATGGGGATAAACCTGCTGGACTGCGCCGACAGCGACATGGATGTCTGCTGTAACAGAGTCTACGACAAAATATGCCGCAAGGCAGAAAAGCTGGTGGAGACCGGCTGCGCCATCGAACGGGAGTTTGGCATCCCCATCGTCAACAAGCGCGTTTCCGTCAGCCCCATATCTCTCGTGGCGGCCAGCTGCCGCCAGGAGGATTATACGCCTCTGGCTTTGACTCTTGACCGGGCGGCAAAGGCTGTGGGCGTGAACTTTATCGGCGGTTTCTCTGCTCTTGCCCACAAGGGCTTTACGGAGAGCGACCTGCGCCTGATCCGTTCCATTCCCCAGGCCCTTACGGAGACCGAGCGTGTCTGCTCCAGCGTGAACGTGGCCTCCACCAGAGCCGGCATCAACATGGATGCTGTGGCCCTCGTGGGCCGTATTATCCGCCAGACTGCGGATATCGACCCCATGGGCTGCGCAAAGCTGGTGGTCTTTGCCAATGCTGTGGAGGACAACCCCTTCATGGCAGGAGCTTTCCACGGGGTGGGAGAGCCGGAGTGCGTCATCAATGTGGGCGTTTCCGGCCCCGGTGTGGTGGCCCATGCTTTGAAGGACTGCAAGGGGCAGCCCTTTGACGTGGTGGCGGAAACAGTGAAAAAGACGGCCTTCAAGATAACCCGCATGGGTCAGCTTGTGGCCCAGGAGACCTCCAAGCGGCTGGACGTGCCTTTTGGCGTGGTGGACCTGTCTCTGGCCCCCACTCCCGCCGTGGGAGACAGCGTGGCTGAGATCCTGGAGATCATGGGCCTGGAAAAATGCGGAACCCACGGTACTACTGCGGCACTGGCTCTGCTGAATGACGCGGTAAAAAAGGGCGGCGTTATGGCATCAAGCCATGTGGGCGGCCTCTCGGGAGCTTTTATCCCCGTATCCGAGGACGCAGGGATGATTTCTGCCGTGGAGGAGGGAATCCTCTGCATCGACAAGCTGGAGGCCATGACCTGTGTCTGCTCCGTTGGGCTTGATATGCTCGCCGTCCCCGGTAATACCTCTGCCGACACCATTTCCGCCATCATCGCGGATGAGGCCGCCATCGGCATGGTGAACAACAAGACTACCGCCGTCCGCCTGATTCCCGCCAAGGGCAAAACCGTAGGTGACAGGATCGATTTCGGCGGACTTCTGGGCAGTGCCCCGGTGATGCCCCTTCATAAGGGCTCCGCGGCGGAGTTTATCGCCCGCGGCGGACGCATCCCCGCCCCGCTGCACAGTCTGAAAAACTGAAAGCCTACTATTATAATTAAATACGTGACCTCCTCCCTTGCAAGAGCATGGGGGAGGTCATGCCGTTTTGGGAGAAAATTTAAAAATCATCGCCTTGCACAAAATTCATTGAAATTTTTCTGTAATTATTCCGAAAAAACTATTGACATATCTGTCACCAGTTGATATACTAATCAAGCGCGTGTGCGGAAAGCACGGGCGTATTATGCGATGAAGCGGGAGATTGCTCGTGGAAACGAGGTAACTTCCGTGGAGTATGTCCGGTGTCGAACGGCTGTTCGGCACGCAATCGGGCGGCTGAAGCTTATCCGGTACACGCGTATATCGCGTGGACGGAGGATCGACCGGCTGAAAAGCCGGTTTGTTTTTCGGACGCGGTCTGATACGCACGGTTCTGTGTACAGGAAAATGGCTTCATCCGTACGCATATTTCAATGGCGGAGCCAATGCCGCCGAAAAAACGTACGAAAAAGGAGAAAAAACACATGGCAAGCACCAACAAGAACATGATCCGTATCCGCCTGAAGGCATACGATCACCAGCTCATCGACAAGGCTGCTGAGACAATCGTCGAGGCCGCAAAGCGCACCGATGCAAAGGTTTCCGGCCCCATCCCCCTGCCCACCAAGACCGAGATCGTCACCATCCTCCGTGCAGTCCACAAGTACAAGGACAGCCGCGAGCAGTTTGAGCGCCGCACCCACAAGCGCC
>CAZESU010000031.1:0-18506 GCA_964515275.1 uncultured Oscillospiraceae bacterium | reverse complement strand
ATGAGACCGTATTCAAACATTCTCGTCTTTTTTTATCGGTTTCCCCAGCCGAATTACCGGAGCAAGCCGCCCGGTGATGAGTATGGCAAGGAAAATTTTAACCGCATCCGGCAGAATGAAGGGGAAAACACACCAGCCGAGAGCTGTCGCCACGCTGATTGCGCCGTTCACTCTGGAGTATACCTCCACAAACCAGACCGTTCCGAAGGCATAGCAGGCGATAAGCCCCAGTATCATGGCGATGATGCGGCAGATCAGTCCCTTTCCGAAAAGTCTTTCAAACAGCCAGCATATCAGGGCCGAGAACAGGAAACCCACAATGTATCCGCCTGTGGGGCCCATGAGTACGCCCACGCCGCCGCCGAAGTTTGAAAATACCGGCAGCCCGATCGATCCCATCAGTATGTAAAGCAGCACCGCTACTGTGCCGCGCCAGCCTCCCAGAAGCCCCACAGCGCAGAAAACGCCGAAGGTCTGCATGGTAAAGGGCACCACAGAGGGGATGGATATCCATGAGCACACGGATATCAGCACCACCATCAGCGCGATATATGCCATGTCTTTTGGTGTAAATTTTGCCTTTTCCTTCTGCATTGGTAAAAACCTCCGATATTTATTGTCCTGCTGCCAGATAAATGCACAGGCCAAGCTGTATGGCAGTGATCAGGGGAAAGCCGATTATAAATTTCCAGTGCTTTGTCTTGTGCCGGAAAGCGTACATGCCAAGCCAGCCTCCTGCGGCTCCGCCCAGAAGTGCGAACAGGAAAAGGCGCTTTTCCGGTATGCGCCGCTGTTCCTTTTTGGCGCGCTGCTTATCCACACCCATCATGATAAACAGCACAAGCCCCATCACGCACAACCATACATACAGTATACGCCTTGGATTGGAAAGAAGAAAGTCCATTTTTCAAGGCCTCTTTCTCTTTCCGCTGCCGGGACGCGCGTTCTTTTTGGGCTTTGCCTTGGCCCAGCCGGCCTTTTTTCCTGCGGGCTTTTTCACTTCCGGTTCCGGCTCCTTTTCGGGCTTCTTCCCGTTGCTTTTTTGGGCGTGTAGTCCGGGTGCACCAGACACTCCGGCCCAAAGCCGATCAAATCTTCCCGCCCGGCCTCTTTCAGCGCCTCGATTACCAGCTTCCGCTTGCCCGGCCGCTTCCATTGCAGCAGTGCCCGCTGCATGGCCTTTTCGTGGCAGCTCTTGGCCACATATACCGGCTTCATGGTGATGGGGTCAAGCCCGGTGTAATACATACAGGTGGAGATGGTGCCCGGTGTAGGGTAGAAGTCCTGCACCTGCTCCGGCTGCCGCCCCATCCGGTTCAGATACTCCGCCAGCGCCACCGCGTCCTGCAAGGTGCTGCCCGGGTGAGAGCTCATCAGATAGGGTACAATGTACTGCTCCTTGCTGTACTTGCCGTTCAGGCGGCGGTATTTTTCCATGAACTTTTCATACACGTCTATATGGGGCTTGCCCATATAGTCCAGTACTGAGTCTATACAGTGCTCCGGTGCCACTTTGAGCTGACCTGAGATGTGGTGTCTCACCAGCTCGGCAAAAAACTCGCTGTTTTTATCCTCCAGCAGGTAGTCATACCACCACCAGCCCCGCTCCTCCATGTCCTCTTTGGATACGGGTAAAAATTCAAATTTCTCTGCCATATTCTCGCTCCAAGTCTCCGAAATACCAGCCGGAAACACCGTTGTGCTTCACGAAATAGCCCCGTGAGGTCTCTTCCACAATGCTCACTTTGTCACCGGGCTGCAGAGGCAGTACATAGTCGGTACAGTCGTTGCAGTCGGTGAATTCATCTCCGGTAAACAGGTATTTTGTAAGGATGTCCATCTCATATCCCGTGCGCACATGGCGGCAGAGGGAAAATTCCGCTCCCCGCTGAAGCACCTGCACCCGGCTGTCACCCCAGCGTATGTAATAGGAATGTTCGCCCTCTGACTGGGCATCCAGCACGGTGCCAGCAGGGAAAGGGTCGTAGGCTACATAGGAAAAATCTTCGCTGCCCTCATAGGGGATCACAAGGGCATTGAGCTGCCCGTCGTCTTTCAGTACGCAGCCTCCGTCTATGCTTATTATGTGTTTTTCCCGGTCGATTATGGGGTTTGCGCAGACGGTATTCTCTCCGTAAAGCATCACCGGGTAGTGTCCCACCACGACCCATTTGGAAAAGTGCATACCCAACCGCATGAAAGCGTCGCATCGGGTAAGCTCTCCTTCTTTATGCTCGCGCAGGGGCTTTCCCTCAATAACGGCGGCATGGGCGAAGATATAATGCTCCGTCTCAATGGCATGAGGCAGCTTAAAGAGAAATTCCCACTCCTTTGGAAAACGCTTCAGAAGCGTCTGCTTGCACTGGGAAAAATCCTCCAGATCAAAGGGGTCTATACCGGCAGTGTTGCACATTTCCCAGAGCAGGCCCCGTTTTTTCCGCATCATATAGCGCAAAACGCCGTCATCATGGATCGGATCCTGCTGAAAGATGTCGGTCCAGCCATCGCAGTTACCGCAGATGGTGTGTACATTTCCCTTTTTGGACAGCTCCATGATATATCGAAGCGTGCCGAGACTGTCTTCTCCCTTTTCAAGGAAGTCTCCGTCAATGATAAGTTCATCGCTGTCGCCAAAGCCGGCTTTTTTAAGAAGCTGCCGGAAATAAGGCAGGTTTGCGTGAATATCGGACACTACCAGTATCCGACGGCCCTTTGCGATTCTCAGCGGCAATATTTTTGCAGGACGGTCACGCATGGCGGTTGCCCTCCAGTTTTTTCTCCATCAGCAGCAGACGGCCCAGACCGTTATTCTCCCAGGACAGGGTTTCAAAACCGTTTTTCCTGTAAAAATTTACAGCCGCGGAGTTCCCCTCCGCCACATGCAGGCGTAAGGCCTTACGGCCGAGGCTCTTATACAGCAGAACAGCCCGACCCAAAAGCTGTATTCCGCAGCCCAGAGAGCGGTACTCGGGCTTCAGGTACAGCAAGCTTATCCAGCCGTAGCCGGTGCCGACACCCCGCTCTGTGTCCAGATCCACCAGTCCCACGGGCTCATCCTGATAAAACAGCTTCAGCACAGCGCCGGGATTTGCTGCGTGGTGTTCCGAGGCACAGCGCAGATAGAGTTCAGGAGAAAATTGCCTCAGCGAGCCGTGAGCTGCCATCCAGGCGTCTGCGTAGCATGCAGAGTAATATTCCCGGTCTCCGGCAGGATCCAGTATTTCTGCCCGAAATTCGGGTACATGGCTCCAGGGCTTCATCTTCATGGAGCCCAGGTGGCTAAAATCATTTATGTATTCCACGGTGAAGTGCCCGTCCTCGTAGCGCAGCTTGCTTACCCCGGTATTGGCACAAATGGGGAGCTTCTCCGTCTCGTTAAGGCTCAGCCCTGTTATACGGGACAGCAGACAGCGTATGGTGACCCCGTGGCTGACCACGGCAACAACCTTTCCCTCATTCTCACGGGCGATACGCTCCAGCGCGGGAAACGCCCGATCCCGTACCTGGTGGTAGGTCTCTGCACCGTCAAGCTGCCAGTGCTCCTGATCGGATACAAAGTCCCGCATCTTCTCCGGCTGCTCGTGGGCCACGTCGGCGAAAAACATCGTCTCCCAGGGACCCACATTTATCTCCCTGAGCAGAGGTTCCTTTTGAATAGGGATATCGTGCCAGCGGCTGATGGCAGTAGCGGTCATATATGCACGGTACAGGTCGCTGGAGTACAGCGCGTCGATAGGGATGTTCTTAAACCGCTCTGCCAGCAAATCGATCTGCTGAAGTCCGGTCTCCGTCACGCCGCCGTCCCAGTGACCCTGCATCACCCGGTAAAGGTTTCCCTCCGCCTGGGTGTGCCTTATGAGATAAATTTCCGTCATAATTGCCCCTCCAAATCTTGACCGTGAGCGTCGAATAAAGTATAATAAAGTATTATTAAGGCTTAAAGCAAGTCAGGCTATTTTGCTTTAACGGTATTATAGCGTGATTTGCTCCAATTCACAAGCCTTAATCACGGGAGAACAGGCGGCGCGTCACGCCGCGGGAAGCAGGGATAGAGATATGGTTAGAGCGGCAGCTCTTGTTTCTGGCGACGGAACAAAGCTTCAGGCAATTCTGGACTCCATGTATTTTAAGGAAATTCCGGATTTTGAACTGGTGGCGGTCATATCGCCGCAAAAGGATGCATATGCCATGGCGAGGGCAATCAATGCCGGTGTTCCCGCCTATGTGGTGGACCCGGAGCTTTTCCCCACCATGACCAGTCACAGCATGGCGGTGGCGAATAAGCTGAGAGATATGGATATAGAACTGGTGATCCTCGCGGGCTATGATCTGCCGTTGGGCGTCATACCCTACCAGTTTAAAAACCGTATTATCGGCACCTATCCCGCCATTTATCCCGCCTTTGAGGATGTGGAGGGGGATATCCACAGAGCTGTCCTGGAGCGGGGCGTGAAAGTCACCGGCGCCACAGCTTACTTTGCCGATGGCGACGGGCGCGTAGGCAGCATCATCCTGCAAAAGGCGGTGGACGTTCTGCCCGATGACGATCCGGAATCTCTGAAACGTCGGGTCATGGAGGAGGCAGAGTGGAAGCTCCTGTCTCAGGCGGTGGCCCTGTACTGCGGCGGAAAGCTCTCCGTTCACGGAAACCGCGTAGTAATCGCAAAATAAAATCTCTCCCCTCCGGTACCGCCGGAGGGGATGTTTTATGCTTTGCTTAAAGCCATAATGTATATAGGGGAGGGGCTTCAGCCCCTCCCTTTTGTTCAATCTTGTTCAATCGAAAATGTAAGAGTGTACCAATCGCAGTGACGGGAGAAGCTGTTCCGGGGCGACCATTACGGAGACAGAACCCTCCCCTACCATGCCGGACAGTACCTCTACGCCCTCTTTTGCCAACATCAGCACAAGTGCGGACAAAGTTCCAGTGTCCACATTCCTGCCCACCAAAGTCACAAGACTCTTTGCAGCATCCCGGGTCACTCCCGCGACCTGAGGACGGTCCTTTTCCGGCAGGGCTGTGACTATGGAGCCGCCAGTACCGGTGAGGGAGGACAAAAGCCTTATCTCCACTCCGTATTCCATTGCCAGCTCCACCGAGCGGCAGTGCAGCACCTGAGAGCCGGCCTTTGCCAGTCTCAGCATGTCGATGTAGTCGATCTCCGGCAGAAAGTCCGCGTTTTCAACCAGCCTGGGATCCGCAGTATATATTCCGTCTACGTCGGTATAGATCATGCAGCGGTCGGCATCCATCGCGGCGGCCAGAGCCACCGCTGTGGTGTCAGAGCCTCCGCGACCCAGTGTGCTGATATCCCCGGCTCCATCGATGCCTTGAAAGCCGCTGACTACGGCGATATGGCCCGTATTCAGCGCCGAGCGGAGCCTTGCGGGCAGCATAAGGGAGACCCTTGCATCTCCGTGGCTGCCGGAGGTGAATATCCCGGCCTGCCAGCCGGTAAAGGAACGGGCGATCTGCCCCATGCTCTCCAGCATGATGGCAAGCAGCGCGGCAGACTGCTGTTCTCCTGTGGTAAGCAGGGCGTCCAGCTCTCTGGGAGAGGGAGCCGGGGATATCTGGTGCGCAAGCGCAAGCAAGTCGTCGGTGGTGTCGCCCATTGCGGATACCACCGCTACTATGTCGTGTCCTCCGCGTCGGGCGTCCAGACACAGCTCCGCCGCCCGGCGCAGCTTTTCAAGGTCGGCGAGGGAGCTGCCGCCGAATTTCTGTATGATAAGCATGGGATCTCCTCCAATGCCGCAAACAGCGGTCACCCCATTATATACACCCCGCGCGCCCCGGGTTACTGCGGAATAAACCGGGACAAAACCGGCAAAAACATATGTGTTACCTATTTGCATGGAAAAGGGGGAGACAGTGTGCAGCAAAGGGCGGCAAAGTGCTTTGCGGCGCTGCTGTGGGCGGCGGCGCTGGTGGGAGGAATCTGGCTTACAGTACGCTTTCTGCTGCCGTGGACCGCGCCCTTCCTGGTGTCTCTGGCTGCGGCGGCTCTGCTGGAGCCGGGCGTAAAAAGCCTTTGCCGCCAGGGCATGCGGCGCCCTGCGGCGGCGGGAATGATGAGCCTTGCCCTGCTGGGCATAACAACGGCTGCGGTAGCCTGGCTCACCTACAGAGGAATATCTGCGCTGACGGACTTTGCTGTCTGCGTCCCCAAGCTGGCGGACTCACTGGCTCAGCAGCTTGGGAAGCTGGAGAACCGGGTATTTGCCTATGTGGCGGCAGCTCCCGAGGAGGTGTCCCGCTATCTGAAAACCGCCCTTGACGCAGTGGCAGAGAGTCTTTACAGTATACCCGCCGCCCTGTCTCAGTGGGTGCTGGATCTGCTTGCCAGAGCGGCCCAGAGCAGCCCGGATATCCTGCTCTTTGCCGTCACTGCCGGCATCGGCACCTATTTTATCTCCGCCTCCTACCCCAGGACCCTGGCTTTTATTGCAGCCCAGCTTCCTGATGGACTGCGCCGCCGGGCGGAAGGGCTGGGGCAGGATTTAAAGGCCAGCTTCGGCGGCTGGTTCAAGGCCCAGCTCATTTTAATGGCCATGACCTTTTTCGAACTTCTGGCGGCATTTTTTCTGATGAGCATTAAGGGTGCTGCCCTTATCGCGGCCCTGACTGCCTTCGTGGATGCGCTGCCTGTGTTCGGCACCGGTGTGGTACTGCTGCCATGGGCCGTGTACTGCCTGCTTATGAACCAGGTGGGCAGGGGAGTGGGACTTCTCATCTGCTGGGGCGTTGTGAACCTGGTCAGAAGCTGTGTTCAGGCGAAGCTGCTTGGGGACCAGATCGGACTGGATCCGCTGCCATCCCTTCTCGCCATGTATGTGGGCTGGCGGGTGTGGCGGGTCTGGGGCATGCTGATGTTTCCCATTCTTTTTGTCACCCTGCGGCAGCTCAACGACAGAGGTGTCATACATCTTTGGAAAAACGCATAAACTTTCAGACTGTAGACAAAGCGATCGGCAAGGAATATTCTTGCATGGGGAGATTGTGAAGAGGGGATGGGAGTCCCCTCTTCACGTTCAATCCTGTCTTATTCCACAGCGCCCGTGTTCTCTTCCGGCTCAGTTGCTGCCTATATCCGCAGCAGCGCCGCATACAGCAGTAAAATGCAGCCCGCCTGCTTTTCCCAAAGCCGCCGACCACCACACCCTTTCCTGAAAATTTTTGCTGTTATAGACAGTAAAAATTATGCACCAGTTAACATAAATGAAAAACGAATTTTACCTCCAGTTGTCAAAAAAGACACATTTTGCCCTGAAAAGTTCCCAAAAAACAGAGGGTTACAATATTGTAACGAACAATTACAGGAAAAAATCTGGAAAAGTCAGACAGCTTGTGATATAGTGTTATGTACACCATGGAAGAATGTGCTCTTATCAAAGGGCAGGGGAGGTTCATTTATGAACATACGCGGCTTCAGCAGAATACTTTCCGTACTGCTTCTGGTCGTCATAATCGTATCCATGCTTCCGGCAAGCGTTTATGCGGATGGCGCAGGAACCTATACACAGATCACATCTGCCGAGCAGCTCATTACCGGCAAGTATGCGATGATAACCGATACCGGCTTTGCGCCTGCTGTTTATGACAGCGGCTACGTGACAGCATCGGAAGTTACCATACCTGATGCCTCCAGCCCTGTTTGGACGATCACCGTCAATGATGATGGGTCCGCTGTCCTTACCGACAGCAACGGTGTCAGCATTGCGCCCGCAGGCGGAAATGTAAATGGCCTCACCCCAGGAAGCTATCATTGGGCAGTTACCGTTGCAGACGGAAAGTTCAGCTTTAACAGGCGGGGGAGGATACCGTTGTGCTCGCCGGCGATGCAGGCAGCGTAAACAGATTCAGTGCCTACGATACTGCCACGGTCAGCAGAAATCCTGACGGTTACCCCTCTGCCTTCAAGCTCTATAAGCTGGAGGAGGCTGCAGTAACGGATCCTGACCCCGCACCGGAGACAGTGGCAGCTCCCACGGCAAGCCCTGCTGGCGGAGAAGTGGAAAAGGGCACCTTGGTCAGCTTCAGCTGTGCTACCGAGGGCGTAACGATCAATTATAAAACTTTCGGCGACTATGCGGAATACACTGCCCCTATCGCCGTGAATGAAAATACGGTTTTCACCGTCAAGGCCTCAAAAGACGGCGCCGACAGCGAAGAAGCTGTCTTTGCCTATACCGTGAAGACGGAGCAGACCGAAGACCCCTATGCCGCCATACCCCTGAACTATTCCATTTATGAACTTGTGACCGAACTTCAGGCCGACGACAAGGTGCTCATCTTCAACCCCACCAGCGGCAATGTACTCAGCTCCACCGCCAGCGGCAACGATCTTGCCGGTGAGGCACAGACTCCCTCCGACAACTACATAGCTGTTGATATAGCCGATGTCGGCACAATTGAATGGACTGTCAACACGGCAGAAGATGCCCTCACCTTTGCCCAGGGTGGAAAGATGTTCTCCGCTTATATCGACGAAAGCGTCATTAACCTGTCTACGGACGCTGCATATAAGACCGAATGGCTGCTTGGCGAATGTAATCCAACCAACAGCACTTATTATATTTATAGTAAGGATCTTTATGATGAAACATATGGTCCTGTCTGTGTGAAGTGGGACGCCGATAAATCCGCTTTCTCTGCCTGTGTCACAAGCAATCTTTCAGAAGACGCTTTCGACTTTGCCTTTTACAGGCAGGTGCGCGAGGGTGTGCCTGAGCCTGTATATGATACCATAGCCGAAGTTCTTGCCGGCGAAATCGGAGATTCCTTCACCGTTAAGGGCGTCGTCACGCTGGCGGACGGCAAGAATATCTATGTTCAGGATGCCACCGGCGGCATCTGCTGCTTCCCCGTTGTCGGCAGCTATAAGATCGGCGATGAGGTCTGCGTCACCGGCACCGCCGACATCTATCAGGGCGAGCTGCAGCTTCAGGTAAGCTCCATCGAGCTTATCAGTGAGGGCAATGATGTAATACCGACAGAGGTCACTGCCGAGCAGATCAATGACCGCTCTGTGGAGGGCAGGCTCATCACCCTCAAGGGCGTTGTGGTCAGCTTTGAAAAGGTCAACGACCTTGTCCAGACCATTATGGTAAGGGACGAAGCCGGCAGCGTGGCCCGCGTGTTTATTGACAGTGATATCACTACCGACAAAGAGGTTGAGAATCTCGCTCTCGATGCGGATGTTACGGTCACCGGCATTGCCTCCTATGACAATACCTTCCATGTGCCGAAGGGTCCCTTCCCCCGCATCCGTATCCGTGACCGTGCCGATGTTGTCTGCAGTGAGATCGAGGAGCACATCCACGACTACACCTGGACCACCGACAAGGAGCCCACCTGCACCGATCCCGGCCAGGAGACCGGCGTGTGTGCCTGCGGAGATACTGTCATCCGCGAGATTCCCGCCACCGGACACAGCTTTGGCGAGTGGACCACCATTACAGCGGCCACCTGCACCAAGGATGGCAGGGAGGCCCGCGGCTGTGCGAAGTGCAAGCTGATTGAGACCCGAGAAATAAAAGCCACCGGACACCAGTTCGGAGAATGGACGGTTGTCAAAGAGCCTACGGATTACCTGAGCGGTAAAAAGGTGCGAGTCTGCTCCGTCTGTGGAGAGACAGAAATGGAAAAGATACCCGCCCTTAAAGCACCCGGTACCGGTGACAGCTCCAATATCCTGCTCTGGACTGTGACGTTTGGCGTTTCCGCCTGCGGCTCTGTACTTATACTTATCAAGAGCAAGAAAAAGCATAAGAGCAATCACTGCTAACAACGGATAATATGAAAAACTCCCGTGCGTTATCGCACGGGAGTTTAAATTTTTAAGCTGTGATAAACACGGTTTTAAGCTGCGCAAAAACGTCCATAAAATACTGGTAATACATTTCAATGTGATAACGGGAGTCCAGAACGGAATAGATGCGGGAAGTTTCTGCTCCGGTCATAAAACCGACTGCAACCGCAACAGCACCCAGCAGTACAGCCACAAGGACAACAATGATGATCAATCTCCATCCTTTTTTCATTCTGCGGGCACCTCCTTGTAGCACCAGGTTTCACCCAGCTCAATAACGCTGCGGACAAGGCCGACGATTGCGCCGCCAATGAACCATATAAATGTCCAAAGGCAGAGCAGACCCAGTGCCAAAACAATAATAGCCGTACCCAGTACAACCATCATATCGGCAAACACGACAAATCCGCTGAACGAGGCGGAAAAGATGAGCACACCGCCACTGATTGTCCCGGCAGCAAGCAGCAGGAACAGCAGGGTGGGGATCAGCAGAAGAACAATGCCTGCAAGAGTGATGGGAATGGCAAGAATTATGTACAGGATGAGCAGGAATATCTTGGGTTTACGAACCGTCTCCGGAACGGAAAAGCGCAATTTCTCTTCCTCTTCCTCAACCTCAGTCACCTGGGTCAGTTCGCCCTGAATGAATTCCTCTTCCTGGGCAGCGGGTTCCTTCTGTAGGCCAAGCACATCGTCCGGCAAGGAGAAATCCGCAAGAAAAGCATCGACCTCATCGAGCACTTCTCCAGGGACGTTAACAGCTTCTTCTGCGTCATCCGCCGTAGCGGTCTCATCCAGCGGAAGAGCTTCTCTCTCTGAAGAGGAAGGTTTATTTTCCTGCTCGGGTGCCGTATCAGCCGGCGATTCCTCTTCAACAGATACAGGCTCTGCGGGCTGCTCCTCTTCCGCTGCCGCAGGAGCTTCGTACACTGTCTCTGTGGCCTGTTCCGGTACCTCAACCGGCTCTGCGGTTGCGGTATCATTTTCCGGCGGGGTAAGAGAATCGGACTCCGCAGATAAATCGTCAAACAGGCAGAATTGATTTTCATCCACAGCGGGTTTTATAAGCTGTTCACTCAAAGCGTCGCTGCGAACCTGATTTATTACTCTGACAAAATCCGCATCGCTGCCTTCGTCAGCCTCTTCACGGCTTTGCGCGTAAACCTGCAGCTTACGCTCCTTGGCGTTATAAGCGCGGGCTATTACCACAGCCTGACGGGTAGGGGAGACAAGCGCCTGCAGCAGCGCCTGCTCATCCTCTGCTTCATCAAACATGGCGGCATACATTGCAAGAGCTTCCTGCCTGTCCTCCTCATACATGAAAGTCAGCAGCTTTGCAAGCTCTGCAAGAAATTTTTGTCTGTTTATATCGGTCACCTCCGAATGTGCAATCATAAATATTATATGCGTTGTGGAGGAAAAGGTCAAGAAAAAAACGGGGAACTTTTGTAAAAATGGGGGATTAACCCGCTATTGACAAGGGGTGATATGGGGGCTAAAATATTGTACCAAGACCCACTGCGGTCAAAAATACGACGGGGCAAGGGCTCTGGCGATAATGAGAGGTTAATACAATGGCAAAAGACAAGAAAGTTGAACAGATTACCGACATGGAGGTAGATTTTGCCCAATGGTTCACCGACGTCTGTATCAAGGCGGAACTGGTAGATTATTCCGGTATAAAGGGCTGCTTTATTATGCGCCCCTACGGCTATGCCATCTGGGAAAACATCCAGCATGTGCTGGATGGTATGTTCAAGCGTGACGGACACGAGAACGTATCCATGCCCATGCTCATCCCCGAAAGCCTGCTCCAGAAGGAGAAGGACCATGTTGAGGGCTTTGCGCCCGAGTGTGCATGGGTCACCATCGGCGGCAGCGAGGAACTGCCCGAGCGCCTTTGCATCCGTCCCACCTCCGAGACCCTTTTCTGTGATCACTGGAGCCATGTGGTGCACTCCTGGCGTGACCTGCCCATGCTGTATAACCAGTGGTGCTCCGTTCTCCGCTGGGAAAAGACCACCCGCCCCTTCCTGAGAGGCAGAGAATTTCTGTGGCAGGAAGGCCACACGCTGCACGCCACCGAAGAGGAGGCTCGGGAGGAAACGCTCCACCAGCTTGAGGTATATGCCGATCTGTGTGAGAACTATCTTGCTATGCCGGTCATCCGCGGCAACAAGACCGACAAGGAAAAGTTTGCCGGCGCGGTGAACACTTATACAATAGAGTGCATGATGCACGACAAAAAGGCTCTGCAGTCCGGCACCAGCCACTTCTTCGGAGACGGCTTTGCAAAGCAGTTTGATATCACCTTTACCGACAAGGACAACAAGCAGAAACATCCGTTCCAGACCTCATGGGGGCTGTCAACCCGCATCATCGGCGGTATCATCATGACCCATGGCGACAATAACGGACTGGTGCTGCCTCCCCGCATCGCACCAGTGCAGGTGGTCGTGGTGCCGGTTGCCCAGCATAAGCCCGGCGTCACGGAGAAGGCACAGGCTCTGTTTGAGCAGATCAAGGCCGCCGGTATCCGCGCAAAGATCGACCTGAGCGACAACAGCCTTGGCTGGAAGTGCGCTCAGTATGAGATGAAGGGAGTTCCTCTCCGCGTGGAGCTGGGACCCAAGGACATCGAAAACGGCATCTGCATGGCTGTCCGCCGTGACAATGGGGAGAAGATTTCCGTCTCTCTGGACGAGATTGCCGAGAAGATTCCCGCACTGCTGGACAATGTGCAGCAGGGACTGTATGCCAAGGCAAAGAAAAACCTGGACGAGCACACCTATGCGGCCTGCTCTCTGGAGGAGGCAAAGGAGCTGCAGGAGAAGAACGGCGGTTTTATCAAGACCATGTGGTGCGGCGATCTTCAGTGCGAGCTGGACATGAAGGAAAAGGCCGGAATGTCCTCCCGCTGCATCCCCTTCAAGCAGGAGAAGCTGAGTGATGTATGCGCCTGCTGCGGCAAGCCTGCAAAGCATATGATCTATTGGGGCGTAGCATATTAGGGCTTGTTTGAAAAACGTCAACATACCCAAATGGCGGGTCTTTTTCCGCCATAATTTGCCTCGAAATCTTGCGATACACAAAGTATAGCGGCGATTTCTCAGCTTCCTCTGGCGAAAAAATCCCTCGCCCTTGGGCACATTGCCTATTTTTCAAACAAGGCCTAATCCTTATTAAAAACAATGATCCTCCTCCGAAGAAGCCGGAGGAGGATCATTGCTTTTATTCCGCCTTGTGGCCAGCGTCGGAAAGCATTTTGTCCTTAAGGGTCATGAGCTTGGGGGACAGATCCACATAGTACTGGTGGGGATAATCAAAACGCTTTACTTCAGGCCAGAGGGTGCTGACCTGATAGGCGCAGTTGGTCTTGATCGCTTTCAGTGTGGGCAGTTTATATACAAGCTCGCCGTTTTGAAATACCGGCACCTGCAGCTCCTGAGCGCGGAAGTTCTCCATGGTTTTGCGCTTCCAGCGGGCGTGGGGATCGCAGATCTCCAGAGGCTTGCTGTCGTCCACGGTCTCGTCGTGCATGCAGATATAATCTGCCTCCGCCATGCCCGTGTCACGGTTATAGAAACGATAGACCTTCTTGAAGCCCGGATTGGTTATCTTGCCAACGTTTTCGCTGACTTTGATCTTGGGGATGATGCCGCCGTCGCCGTCCTCTACGGCGCAGAGCTTGTACACACCGCCGAATACCGGGGCGCTCTTGGAGGTAATGAGCCTCTCGCCTACACCGAAGGAGTCAATTTTGGCACCCTGATGCAGAAGCTCGGTGATAAGCCGTTCATCAAGGGAGTTGGAAACGGTGATGGTGCAGCCGGGCCAGCCCGCCTCATCCAGCATGGCGCGAGCCCTTTGGGTCAGATAGGCCATGTCGCCGGAATCCAGACGGATGCCGCACTTGGTAATTCCCATTGGCTTGAGCACTTCGTTGAAGGCCCGGATTGCATTGGGAATACCGGATCTCAGCGTGTTATAGGTGTCCACCAGCAGCACGGCGTTGGTGGGGTAAGCCTTGCAATAGCCTACAAAGGCGTCATACTCCGTATCGAACATCTGTACCCATGAATGGGCCATGGTGCCGGCAGCGGGAACGCCGTATACCTGATCAGATACCGTGCAGGCAGTACCTGCGCAGCCGCCGATGAAAGCGGCTCTGGCTCCGGTGACAGCGCCGGTTATGCCCTGCGCTCTGCGAGAGCCGAATTCCAGCACTGCGCGGCCCTCTGCCGCCCGGCAGATACGGTTAGACTTGGTGGCGATAAGGCTCTGGTGGTTAAACTCCAGCAGCAGATAGGTCTCCAGCAGCTGGGCCTGTATGGCCGGGGCACGGACAGTGATAACCGGCTCTCTGGGGAAGATGGGAGTGCCTTCGGGGATGGCCCAGATATCTCCGGTGAATTTGAAGTTACTCAGATATTCAAGAAAGGCTTCGTCAAAAATGCCTCTGCTGCGGAGGTATTCGATGTCTTCCTCATCAAAATGCAGCTTCTGAACATAGTCCACGATCTGCTCCAGACCAGCTGCAATGGCAAAGCCGCCGCTATCCGGAACATCCCGGAAAAATACGTCAAAATAGGTTATGCGATCCTGCATGCCGCCCACAAAATAACCATTGCCCATCGTGAGCTCGTAAAAATCGCACAGCATGGTAAGATTGATTCCGTTTGCGCTTTTCATGCTCAGCCTCCTGTGAAGTTGTAAATAATGGCATTGAAGCTATTATATATTCTGCCGCAAAAGAACGCAAGAAATTTGTGCTTTTTGTTTCAACTTTGACATAATAAAGATTTTTTCAATTGACTTTATATGCGAATTAGGGTATTTTGATATATGTAGGATGTTGCGTCTTGATGAGGAAGGTTTGCGTATGAGGAGAGAATTTTTCACACCGGGCAGAACGGAACTTGCCGGCAACCACACAGATCACCAAAAAGGCAGAATATTGGCCTCTGCGGTGGATATTGGTCTGTATGCGATCTGTGAAAGCAACGGAAGCAGCACAGTCCGCGTCCATTCCGAGGGCTTTGGCAGCTTTGATGTCAAACTGAGCCAGCAGGCTGTCCGCACCTCCGAATTTGGGACGCCCAGGGCTCTTGTCCGCGGGCTTGTGGCAGCCTTCAGCGAGTTGGGTCTCAACGTGGGCGGCTTCAATGCCGAGATAAAAAGCACACTTCCCGCAGGCTCCGGGCTCAGCTCCTCTGCAGCCTTTGCGGTCCTGATCGGGAAAATACTCAGCGCTTTTTTCAATAACGCCCAGGTAGATCCGATTGTGATTGCCCGTGCAGCCCAGCAGGCGGAGAACAAATTTTTTGGAAAGCCATGCGGCTTGATGGATCAGCTTACCTGCGCCATGGGACATACTGTCTATGTGGATTTCAAAACCAACGAAATCGAACCTATCACCGCTGACTTTGGCACCATGGGGCTGACCCTGTGCCTGACGGATACCGGCGGCAGCCACGCAGGATTGGATACTTCCTATGCCCGCATCCCTTCTGATATGGTGTATATAGCGAACCTGTTTGATAAGGGCGTTCTGGGCGATGTGGAGCCGGAAGTCTTTCGCTGTAAGGGCTGGGACCCATCCAACCGCCCTGTCCGCCGTGCCATGCACTTTTTTGATGAGAATGAACGTGTGCCCAAAATGCGCGATGCACTTAAGGCAGGGGACGGAGAAACTTATATGCGCCTGATGAATGAATCCGGGCGCTCGTCCGAAAGACTCCTGAACAACATCATCACCAGCGCCACCGGCGATACAAAGCTGGCCCAGGGACTGGACCGGAGCGAAAAGCTGCTGAAAGGAAAGGGCGCGTGGCGCGTCCACGGCGGCGGCTTTGCAGGCTGCGTACAGGCTCTTATGCCCAGCGACTATTTCCCTGAGTATAAAAACGCCATGGAAGAGGAATTCGGTCATGGCAGCTGCCGGGCAATAAAGCTGGTCCGATGTTGATATAGAAAAATAACCGGCATCCTCACTTCTCTTTGAGGATGCCGGTTATTGTCATGCTTCCTTATAAAGATCCAGGAATTCTTCCAGACAAAGGCCGTTTTCCATGATATAGGTTGCGGCCTCTACGCCCACATAGCGGAAATGCCAGGGCTCATATATGATACCGGTGATGTCCTCTTTGTCATCGGGATAGCGGACAATGAAGCCGTATTCTTGGCAGTGCTGACTCATCCACTGGTACATGGCGGTATTCTCGAGGCTCCTGTCCTTCAGTTCATAATACTGGTCGGTAATATCGCAGGCAAGGCCGGTCTGATGCTCGCTGGTGCCGGGGATAGCTACAATCTTTGCTGCTTCCTCAGGGCTGTAACCCTGACCGATCTTGCGGTTGTAAAGATACTGCTGGTCGGCATAGCTGCGGTAGCCGGAGGACAGATATACGCTGAGTCCCTCAGCCCTGGCAGCGGCGACAAACTCCTTCATCGGCTCGATGATGCGGCTGTCCAGAGACTGACCCTCCAGCGTCTCCGTCTCGGGGATGTATTCGCCGATGGGATTGTCGGCATTGGCAAGAACCAGCTCCCAGCTTGTGATGTCTACTTGGGGCAGACCGCTATTTACCGGTTCCGCCGTCTCAACAGGGGACTCCGTCTCAGCGGGGGATTCGGTGACATCGGGGCTTTCAGCAGCAGGCTCGCTGACATCAGGGGGTTCAGCGGGAGCAGAGCTCTGCGTCTGGGTTTGCGCTGTAGCAAGCTGTAAGCTTTTGGGAGAAACAAGAAAACTCTGATAGGAATATACTGCGAAAACTGCCAGCAGAATAAGTCCGAAAATCACACGGACAATGCGTTTTCCACTCATAATAAACCTCCTGTATGCACACCGAAGGGGGAATGCATTTACAGCTTATAATAACATCCACGAACACTTCGGTCAACTTAATTTTACTTGAAGCCCTTTCGCAGCTTTGTTATAATCAATGAAAAAAGGAGATGAGCGCATGAAACTTACTTGGTACGGGCAATCCTGCTTTCTGCTGGAGAGTCAGGGCGGTTCCGTTGTATTTGACCCTTATGCACCTGGCTCGGTTCCGGGGTTGGAGCTGCCGAAACTGACAGCAGACATAACCATAAGCAGCCACGAGCATGCCGATCATTTTTACCCTCAGGCCGTAAAACTCACCGGACGCAAGCCGGAGCTGTATATAAAACAGGTCTCCACCTTTCACGATGGGAAGGGTGGTTCCCTTCGCGGCAAAAACCGGATCACCGTAGTTACGGCCGATGGATTTCGCGTTGCCCACTTCGGGGACATTGGGCATATGCTCTCACCGCAGCAGCTGGAGGAGCTCGGGCATATAGACGTGATGCTGGTGCCTGTGGGCGGCTATTATACCATAGACGCAAAGCAGGCATGGGAGCTGGTTAAGGAGGTCAGACCCACGGTCGTTATTCCCATGCACTACCGGGGAGCGGGCTTTGGCTATGATGTTATCGCCCCGGTGGAGGATTTTCTCAATCATGCTGAGAATGTAAAAAGGTTTGATACAAACGTACTCGAGCTGAACGGCACATTAAAACCCATAACAGCAGTTCTAAAATGTCCGGCAAAAGAATAAAAATTACCCTGGCGGCATCCCTTACAGTTGCCGCAAAGGAATTGCCCTTTCGGCCCGGAAAATAAAAAAGATCCCGCTGGATTTCCAGCGGGATCAAAGTATTTTATGGGGATTACTCGTAGAGAGCTTTGAGCTTCATCAGGTGCTCGTAGCGCTCTTTGGCGTTGGCCTCGTTCTTGGCAAACAGGACGGTTGCCCTTTCGGGGAACTCGCGGGTCAGACGGCTGTAACGGGCCTCGTTCATCAGGAACTCCTGGTAGCCGCCTGCAGGCTCCTTGCTGTCGAGAGTGAAGGGCTTCTCGGCGTTGGGGTTGAAGCGGAACAGGTTCCAGTAACCGCACTTGACAGCCTTGTCCATTTCCTTCTGGCAGTTCTCCATGCCGCCCTTGATGCTGTGCATCTCGCAGGGAGCGTAGGCGATGATGATGGAGGGTCCCTTGTGGGCTTCTGCCTCAGCAATGGCCTTCAGGGTCTGAACCTTGTTTGCACCCATTGCAATCTGGGCAACATAGACATAACCGTAGGTCATGGCGATCTCGGCAAGGCTCTTGGACTTGATTTCCTTACCGGCAGCTGCGAACTGAGCAACCTGACCGATGTTGGAAGCCTTGGAGGCCTGTCCGCCGGTGTTGGAGTAAACCTCGGTATTGAACACGAAGATGTTGACATCCTCGCCGGAAGCCAGAACATGGTCAATACCGCCGAAGCCGATGTCGAATGCCCAGCCGTCGCCGCCGAAAATCCAGCAGGACTTCTTGTTCAGGAAGTCTTTCTTTGCAAGGATGGCAGCTGCGTGCTCGCAGGTGTCCTTGTTGGGTTCGAGGGCAGCGATCAGGCGCTTGGTGGGCTCCTGATTGGCGTTGCCGTCATCATAAGTCTCCAGGTAAGCCTTTGCAGCGGCGCGGATCTCCTCGGAAGAGGAGTTCTCAGCCAGATACTCGACCTCGGGCTTTACGTCGTCGCGGATCTTCTTCTGGCCCAGATACATGCCGAGACCGTGCTCAGCGTTATCCTCGAACAGGGAGTTTGCCCATGCGGGACCCTTGCCTTCCTTGTTGACGGTGTAGGGAGAGGTCGCTGCGGGGCCGCCCCAGATGGAGGAGCA
>CAZESU010000030.1:0-18976 GCA_964515275.1 uncultured Oscillospiraceae bacterium | reverse complement strand
CTGCCTCCTGCATGTTATGCCTAAAGGAATTTACACACAAATTTGGACTTGACTCGCCGGAGATTTTGTGCACCCTATTATGACAGAAAAGAATATTCTGCACTTTCAGTTTTCATGATAACTTTCCATATAAAACTCCTTAATCCAAATCAGAAAAATCGAACTCCTCTTCGATGCTCATGCCGAAATAATGGGCGATCTTGTATGCCAGAGGAAGGGCGGCCGTATACTTTTCTACCTCTATGGAGGAGATGGTTTGACGGGTGGTACCGACCGCTTCTGCCAGCTCCTCCTGAGACAGCCTCCGCTGCTTCCTCAGCTCGCGTATTTTAGTTTTCATATAGTTACCTTTCTTCTTCTGTGCAAAGTTAACTTTGCAAAAATATATAAAAAGGATGCAGCAAATTTTTGCTGCAAAAAGTACCTTTACCAATAGAGTTCGGGATTGTTACTGGAACAGAAATATGTATATCCGTAAAGACTGTCATAGTATCTGGCGTAGACACCGCTGCCTTGCTTGAAATTTGCCTGAAACACCACCCAGGGCTCCATCAGCCGCTCTCCCTGCAGCAGCCGCAGTGCCACGTTGACACTGTCCCCCGTGGGGTTCAGATAGTAAATGAACTCGTCCGTGTTCACCCCGGCGTACTGTCCTTCCTGCATGATGACCTCTTCCACTGTGTCGGGAAACTCCGGGGATGCCACCCGGTTCAGCACAACCTCTCCCACGCACATCCTCCACTCATTACTGAGCCTTTCACTGCCCGCCTCGCTGGTGATGATCTTGGAGAGCAAAAACAGATCCTGAAAAGATATTTTTATTTCGTCAGCGCCTGTTTTGTCAATCATTTCATTCCTGCATATCTCTGCCGCCCTGCCGGCCTCTATGTCTCCGCAGGCGGCGGCTCGCAGCATAATGGAGAGGTAGTCCACCTTCGGGTCGTAGTCGGCTTCCGAGCGGACGGAGAGCAGCAGCGCCATCAGCAATGCCGCAATTAAGGATGCCATCTTTTTCATTTTCTCACCTCCGTGACTGTGAACTAAGTATAGCCAGCGGAGCGTGGGAAATTTGTCATAACGCGAGGGGAAATAGATGGAATAAAAAAATAAGATAAAAAGTTAAAAATAGACTTTGAATTACTAAAAAAACATGTATAATAGCAACGTGGTATAACAGCAGGATCTGAAAAAGACCTTTCAATATTACTTTTTAATGGAGGAATGTATTATGATCATGAATTGCTCAAAATATGTGGGCAAATGTGTCTGCGGCAGAGAGCATACGCTGGAGACCAAAATGGTGGTTGTGGAATACGACGCGCTGAGTAAATTTGAACAGTATATGGCGGATGTAGGTCTTGGGGACAAGCGCCGTGCCGTGGTGTACGACAGCAATATCTATAAGCTTACCGAGGGCAAGCATGTCAAGGCCGATCAGGAAATCGTCCTGCCTGCCGAGGGCCTTCGCTCTGAGGACGTGCTCATTGAAGATATGATGACCAAACTGGACGCTCCCGAGGTTATTGTGGCCTTCGGCGCAGGCACCATCATGGACTTCGGCAGATACCCTGCCTATAAGCTGGGCATTCCCTTTGTTGCTATCCCCACCCTCGCGAGCTCTGACGGCTTTACCGCCAGCATCTGCTCTGTGATTCTCAAGGGGCAGAAGAAGTCCATCCGAATGAAAGCCCCCGCCCTTGTGGTGGCGGACCTGGATATTATCAAGGGTGCGCCCATGCGTCTGGTCACAAGCGGCGTCAACGACATCCTGTCCAAATATATCTCTCTGGCCGACTGGAAGATGGCCACGTTGGTCTCCGGGGAGGATTACTGCCCCATGGTAGCGGGCCTTGCAGAGGAAGCCCTCCACATCATGCGTGAGGCCGCAGATAAAATGGCGGCCACAGGGGAAGTGGACTTTGAGGCTATGACTATGGCCCAGATGAAGAGCGGTCTGACCATGCAGCTTTGGGAAAACTCCAGAGCGGCTTCCGGTGCAGAGCATCTGATGGCTCATCTGGTGGAGATGCACCCGCCCCGCTTTGAAAAGGCAGAGGGCATCCACGGCGAATGTGTGGGCGTGGGCACCTTTGCTGCCGTCAAGGAGTATCATCGCCTTGCGGCGCTGACGCCCAAAGCAAAGGCCTTTGAGCCGCTGACAAGCGAGTGGATCATGGAGAAGTTCGGCCAGCGCCTGTACGACGGTATCGTAAAGGAGAACGAACACGACGTACTGGCCACCTTCGATCCGCAGAATATTGTGGATCACTGGGAGGAAATCAGGGAGATTATCTCTGCGATTCCTTCCGTGGAGGAGATGGAGGCGCTGTATAAGGCCATCGGCTCCAAATATCTGCCGGAGCATATCGGCATCGATCCCGCCCTTGAAAGCGAGATGCTGCCCATCTCCGCGGCCATCCGCAACCGCCTTACCCTTGTCAGAATGTGCAGAGTCCTGGACTTCGAGTAATAGAAAACATAGAAACAGAATCAAACATAAAAACTCTCCCGTCTCATTTGATCTTTGATCCAATGTGTCGGGAGAGTATATTTTATTCATCGGATGAGACGGCCCCGTCCGGTTTTTCTTATGCCCAAGCCCTGTATTATCTCCTGCGCATTACTGGGCAGACTGCTTGCGCCTCAGGGAGAGGCAGTCTGCGATCATGGCGATAAATTCACTGTTGGTGGGCTTGCCCTTGACGTTGGAGACGGTGTAGCCGAAGAACTTCTGTAGCACCTCAATGTCACCCCGGTCCCATGCCACCTCAATGGCGTGGCGGATGGCACGCTCTACACGGGAGGGAGTGGTGCCGAACTTCTTGGCAACTTCAGGGTAAAGAACCTTTGTCACAGCGTTGATCATTTCCATGTCGTTTATAGTCAGGATAATGGCCTCGCGCAGATACTGGTAGCCCTTTATATGGGCCGGAACGCCGATTTCGTGGATAATATCGGTGACTACGGCCTCCAGATTCATATTTTCCCGGTTCTGCTGCTGAGCCATTGCCGCGCATTCAAAACCGGCAGAGGGAACGGTGCTCTTCTCCATGCAGGCGAGTTGGCGGATGCGGCTGAGCAGTACCGGCGTGTCGCAGGGCTTGGGCATGAAGTAATCTGCACCAAGATTGGAACAGTCTGCCACTACCTTGTTGTTTACAAAGCCGGACAGAATGATCACATGGGGCTTGACCCCGGATTCGGGCAGGCGGCGCAGCACCTCCAGCCCGTCCAGTTTGGTGAGTACCAGGTCGAGAAGAACCACGTTCGGTTTCAGCTCTGCGATCAGAGCAAGGGCGTCCAGCCCGTTGTCCGCCGCAGCGACAACTTCCATATCCTTCTCGGCGGCGACCAGGTCCGTAAGAAGACTGCAGAAGTCCAGATTTGAGTCTGCGATGAGAATTCGAGTTTTGGTTTCCATAATTTTATCCTCCCTATATGCGATGTGCCAAGTTTTTTCTGCACTATTCGAAACAGATTAACCGCTGTGTCGCAGTAAATTTACCATAATTGACACTGCCAAACAACAGAATCTTGTCGAACAACGCAGACGAATTGTTGACATAATATGCCAGCACCCGCGCTTTAGCAAGATACTTCGACATGGTCCGTCAGAAAAATTTTACCAGAAAAGTCGAATTCTGTCGATATCCCAATTTTTGTAACTTAAGGTTCGCCGTACAACAGCTCAAAACTCTCATAATGGTCGCCGGTGTAATAGATAAGTCCGTCGTTTGAAAAAACGATGCGCTCTGCGCCTCTGGCACCGGCACCAAGCGTGTTGATATCACACTCTGTCCAGGTGCGTCCGTCAGCCTTTGGCAGCAGACCCTCCCGGTTGCCGAAGCTGTCCCCGCCGATACACATGCCGGGGCAGTAGGGTTCAAGGGAGCCGCCGTCCCAGCCGGCTTGCCTGGCCTCCTCCTTGGTGATGAAGTTTCCCGGCAAGCAGCCGTAGGTGTGGATATACAGTGCCACATCCTCTTTTGTGGTGTAGCTGCCGTATTCGTCAAGGGTTTCGGTGCCTTCTTCCCCAAGTAAAATTTCAGCAACATCGGAAACGGTCTGCTCAATCTCGCCGGCGGTACAGCCGGAAAAAATTCCGGCCAGCATCAGCAAAGCCAGCAGGAGAGCGGAAAACTTTGTAAACTTTTTCATAACTCTTCATTCCTTCGCCTGTTTTTGCTCCGATCATACCATGTCAGAGAGCCTTGCGCAATTGCTTTAAGGGAATAATTATGATATAATTTTGACGCATTATTAAGGAGAAAAGGCAATGCTTAAAACTTTTGAAGCAATTTTGCTGGCAAGCATGATACTGCTGCTTTTTACGCTGTGCGGCTGCAGTGACAGTACTGTCCCGGAGAAAGGACAGATGGTGGAGCCGACAGCTTCTGTGAGCCCTGAAGGCCTTTTGGCAAATTTTGACATTGAGCAGTCAAAGCATATGGCGAGCTTCATGGGGATAAACCGTGCCTGCATGGAGGAAAATATGCTCTACTGCTTTGAGTATGATGAGAACTATGCACCGGTGCTGGCACGCTACGAGATCGTGGACGGAGGACTGACTCGCTTTACCATCCTCGCGGCGGACTGTGTGCCCCAGTATCTCACATTCTGTGACGGCAGGCTCTATTATATGAACGGCAACGGCAGTTCTGTTGTGGAGAGCATCTCAGCAGACGGCAGCGACAGACGGGTGATTCTGGATGAGCCCTGCACCTGCATGCAGCTGCGGGACGGTTACCTGTATTTCTGCGATGGCTCCGGAAACTTTTGCCGCGCCGGGCTGGACGGCGGCGATAAAACAGTTCTGATAGACGACATCTGCTGCTATGCTTATTATATGGACGGCTCTGTTCTGTACCAGAGCGGCAGCGACGGCGAGACCCTGCATCTGATCGACTTGGAGAGCGGCAGGAACATAAAGCTGACCAATACGGTGTCCTATGCGCCGGTGATCATCGAAAATACCCTGTACTATACGCAAAAGACCGATGAGGGAAATCGTATATGCAGTCTTGAGCTGGATAGCGGCTTTATTCAGGTATATGAAACGCCCCTGATCAAAGGTGCGGCGGAGTTTATATATGACGATGCTCCCGGCTGGTGTGCCAGAACTGTTCCGGCGGACGAGCGCATGGAGCAGAGCGTCATTCAAATCTCCGAGCTTGGGACAGGTGTATGGACCCAGTGCGGATACAGCGGCTACCGTCTGTGCGATTGGGCGGGCGAGGTCAGAATAGACGCGGCCTATGAAAACGGCGGCAGACTGAGAAGTTTTGTACTTGTCTGGCCAAACGGTGAGACAGAATATATTGCCGGGCGGGTCCGGTGAAACAAATGGCGGTTTCAGGGGGACAAAATGGAAGAAAAATTCATCAGTTTTGAAAAGGTAAAAAAAGACTACAAGGCAGGCGAGGTGACAGTCACGGCCCTGCATGACGTGAGTTTTGACATTGCAAAGGGGGAGATTTGCGTTATTGTGGGCGAATCCGGCGCAGGCAAAACCACTTTGCTGAACATTCTGGGCGGCATGGACTGCCTGACGGAAGGCCGGGTCGTGGTGGACGGCGCGGAGGTCTCTTCCTTCAATAAAAAGGAGCTGACCGCCTACCGGCGCACGGATGTAGGCTTTGTGTTTCAGTTTTATAATCTGATCCCCAATCTGACCGCCCTGGAAAATGTGGAGATAGCGGCGCAGCTGAAAAAGGACTCTCTTGACCCGGCGGCGGTGTTGGAACAGGTGGGCCTGAAGAACAGGACGGGCAATTTCCCGGCCCAGCTTTCCGGCGGCGAGCAGCAGAGAGTGGCCATCGCAAGGGCGCTGGCGAAAAACCCCAAACTGCTGCTCTGCGATGAGCCTACCGGCGCGCTGGACTACAATACCGGCAAGGCCGTGCTGAAGCTCCTGCAGGATACCTGCCGCAGCACCGGCATGACAGTCATTATCATTACACACAACAAGTCCCTGTGTGCCATGGCCGACCGGGTGATCAGAGTAAAAAGCGGTACGATCCAGTCTGTACATATAAACGAGAAAATCGTGCCCGTGGAAGAGATCGAGTGGTGAAGCGATGGACCGTTTCAGTATGAAGATGCTGATGCGCAGCATCAAAAGCTCTCTGGGGCGGTATCTTGCCATCGTCGCCATTGTGGCGCTGGGCATAGGTTTTTACGCCGGACTTCAAAGCTCCCAGCCTGCTATGAAGGAGACCGCCAACGAGTATATCAGCGATCAGAATATGTACGATTTCCAACTCATGTCCACACTGGGACTTACCAGAGGGGACGTGGCGGCATTCCGGCAGCTTGAAGGCGTGGAGTATGCCGAGGGTGCGTACTTTGCCGATGCTCTTGCCATATTGGGCACCCACGAGGAGCCATACCACTTCATGTCAGTGACGGAAAATGTGTGTGTGCCCTACCTGACGGAAGGCCGTATGCCGGAGAGTGCCGATGAGTGTCTTGTGGATGCGGACGTTTTCAGCGCCGATGATATCGGCAGAAGGATAACCCTCAGCGAAGAGAACGGGGAAGACACGCTGGATATGTTCGCTCAAAAGGAATTTACCATTGTGGGTCTTGCCAAAAGCCCCAGATTCATGAGCCGGGACAGGGGCAGCACCTCTCTGGGGTCGGGCACCATCAAGGGCTTTATCATTTTGGCAGAGGATGCCTTTGCCCTTGACGTATATCAGGAAATCCTGCTGTACTGCGGTTTTCCCGGCGAGATCTATTCCAACGAGTATAATGCTGCCCGGGACAGAATGGTGCCCAAGGTACAGACCCTTTTAAATGAGAGGGGGGCTGTGCGCTATAAGCTTCTGCGGGAGCAGGCGGACGAGGAGCTGGCTCAAGCCAGAGCAGAGCTGGATGACGGCTGGACGGAATACTACGAGGGCGAAGCAGAGGCTCGAAGGGAGCTGGCAGAGGCTCTGGGTACTTTGAACGCCTCCCAGCGGCAGATCGACGACGGCCTTGCTGAGATTGAAGAAAAGCAGAAAGAAATCGACGACGGTTGGGCCCGGATACCGGATGCTTTGCAGGAGATAGAGGAAAACCGTGCGCTGCTGGATGAAAAGGAGAAGGAGCTGCAGCAGGGCAAGGCGGAACTTGAGCCTGCCCTTGCCGAGATAGCCGCAAACGAGCAGACGCTGGCGGAAGGCAGGCAGCAGCTTGAGACCATGAAATCTGCGGTACTCTGGCCCTATGAGCAGGCCATACAGGCCATAGACTCTGAGATAGCCCAGAACCAGCAGGAGATAGACGCGCTTGACCCGGATGCGATTGGATATCAGGCTCGTCTTGCGCTACTCAACGCCCAGAAGCAGCGGCTTCAGGAACGTAGGGAGAATGCAGTGGCAGTCAGAGACGCTGCAGCGAAACAGTTTGCGTCCCAGGAGGCGGAGCTTGCAGCGGGTGAGGCACAGCTCGCAGAGGCCAAGACTCAGGTTGCGGCGGCTCAGGCAGAGATAGCCGCCGGAGAACAGGCCATTGCCGACGGCAGAGCCCAGCTTGATGCTGCGGAGGCGGAGATAGAGGCCTCCAAGCAGACCTTGACCGAGGGGCAGGAGCAGCTTGACGAGGCGAAGAAGCAGCTCGAGGACGCCCAGAAGCAGGTGGATCAGGGGCGGATAGATTATAACGAAGGCAAGGCTGAGGCAGAGCAGGAGCTTGCCGAGGGCAGGGCAAAGCTTGAAGACGCGGAGACAGAGCTTGCCGATGCCATAAAGGAGACAGAAGAGCAGCTCAGGCTGGAGGTTTTCACGCTTGACCGAACCTCCAATGCAGGCCTTGTGACGTTTGAAAACGATATTACCATCATTACCGCCGTGGCAAGAGCCTTCCCCATTTTCTTCGCACTGATAGCGGCTCTGGTGTGTGCCACCACCATGACCCGTATGATCAATGAGGAACGCACCCAGATAGGCACGCTGAAGGCCATGGGCTATTCCGGTATGATGATCATGCGCAAATACCTGTGGTATTCCGGCAGTGCGGGCTTTTTAGGCTGCATGTTTGGCTTCTTCCTCGGCATAACAGTGATACCTTATATCGTGTGGTATGCCTATACCATCATTTACAGCTATGCCATGCTGAAACTTTACTTCAGTATCCCCATGTGCTTTATATCGGTTGCCGTCTCCGTGCTGGGCACTGTGGCGGTGACCGCCGCTGCCTGCCGTAAGGAACTGAGCGGGAGACCGGCGGAACTGATAAGACCCAAGGCCCCAAACGCAGGCAAGCGCATTCTGCTGGAGCATATCAAGCCCCTCTGGAGCCGCCTTTCTTTCCTGAGCAAGGTCACGCTGAGAAATTCCTTCCGCCATCCCATTCGGGTGATGCTCATGATGCTGGGTATCGGCGGCTGCACCGCTCTTCTGGTGGCGGGCTTCGGCGTAAAGGACTCCATTGCAAACGTGCTGGATTATCAATATGAGGAGATATCCCTCTTTGATATGACGGTGAACTTCGATTCGGAGACACTCGATACCGACGCCGAGGCGGAAAAGCTGTGGAGCGACAGAGCGGAACGCTGGGCTCTGAGCTATCAGGTAAATGCAGAGCTTGAAAATCAGGGCGAGAGCCGCACCGTTAAGCTGGTGGCAGCGGAGGGCTCTGCATTGGAGGGCATCATCGACCTGCACGACGGAGATGTGTCTCTGAGCTACCCGGCGAAGGGTGAGGCCATCGTCACCATGAAGATGGCGGAGACCCTGGATATAGAACCCGGCGATACCGTAAGCCTGGTGACCGATGACGGGGACAGCTTTTCCGTGAAAGTGACCGGCATCAGCGACAATTACCTGAACCACTATGTGTATATCTCGCCGGATACGCTCGGCACGGTACAAAATAACGCCGCCTATATCTGCGATGGCAGCGAGGATGGCGGCGAGAGCCTTGCGGCTTATCTGCGATCGCAAAACGGCGTTACCTATGTCTCCCTGTCCGACCGGGAGATGGAGACGGCGGCACAGTCCATGTCCAGCCTGAACATTGTTGTGCTCCTGCTGGTGGTCTGTTCTGCGGCTCTTGCGTTCATCACCCTTTATAACCTGACCAATATCAACATCATGGAGCGCTTCCGGGAGGTAGCTACGGTAAAGGTGCTGGGCTTCTTCCCATCGGAAACGGCCTCGTACATACTGCGGGAGAATCTGCTGTTGTCCGTGCTGGGCGGCGCTGTGGGTCTGCTCCTTGGCAAACTGCTGCACCGCTTCGTGATGGAACTGATCAAGGTGGAGTATATCGGCTACGATGTGCGCATCACATGGCTCAGCTACCTGCTGGCCTTTGGTATCACGGTACTGTTTGCCCTGCTGGCGAACTTCTTCATGAGCTTCAAACTGGAAAAGATCAATATGGCGGAGTCTCTGAAATCCATCGAATGATTTCTGGAACAGCAAAGCGGTTGAGGCAGGTTAAGGACTGGGAAACGGCAGAATAATGGGAAGAAAGATATCCTTTTGAAATTCGATAAAAAGCAAAACAGCTGTGCAATGAAACACGGTTCTATCCATGGGCGTATTATAGGACATTTCGGCGCGATTTGCATTATGCGGTGTTGCCTTAAAAAATGATTTCCTGTTCCTCATGCACACTACCAACTCCGAGGCAGCTGAAAAATTCCCCCGACTGTCCCGGGATGTCGTAAACGCGGACCCCAGGTCCAGATAAAACTTCTTCAAAAGAATTGGAGCAGCTCACCCGTCTTAGGGATGGGCTGCTCCAAAGTTCATTTTTTACAGACTGCGTTTTTTATAAAAGTGAATGGAAAGAAGCCAGGAAGCGCCGAAAAGCAAAATACTGACAAGGGCCATCACCGGCGGCATGGTGAAACGGCCGGCAAGGGTTCTCTCGCCTAGGGCTTCGTAGGGGATCAAAATGCCTACGGCGCAGACCAGGCCGATGATTACATAGTAAGCAACGCGTCCTCTCTCACAGCCCAGCTTGAACACTATGGGCAGCAGCACCGACGGAGCGATAAGGCCTATGGTGAGCAGTATGGACAGAAGGGAGAGATAGTCCCCGGGGGTTTCCGGCAGGAGTCGGATGCCCTGTATCACGGCGGAGATCACAAAGACCACAAGGCAGGACAGAAGCGTCAGCACATACTTGGAGGACACAATCTGCGCCCGGGTAAAGGGCATAGCGGCGCAGTACCGATCCCATTTGAACTTCTCGTCATAGGAGAGAAGGGAAACAGGACCCATGATGCTGAAGATCATGGGGTACATGATGAGAAACATGTTGCTGTTATTCCCCACGGAAAGAATCAGAAAAACAAATATGATGGCAATGAAAGCGCGGAGATAGGTCTTGGCCATGTAAAAATCCTTCAAAAGCAGAGCTCTCATCTTTTAGGCCTCCTTTACCATGAATATGAACAGCTCTTCGATACTGATGGGGCTGGTATTCATCCCGGCAGGCACCGCGTCCCGGCGGACGATTGCGGATACGCCGTAGGGATTGACCTTTTTGCCCTTTACAGTCTCCTCGGGCAGGGCGGCAAGCTCCTGACGAGTGCAGTGCAGGATACAGAATTCCGACAGAAGGATATCCTTCTCTTCGCACAAAAGCAGCTTCCCCTTGTGGAGAAAGGCTATGTAGTCGCAGAGCTTTTCCAGGTCGCTGACAATATGGGAGGAGATAAGAACGGAATGGCTCTCATCCCGGGTGAACTCGGAGAAGATATCCACCACATCATCCCGAACCACCGGGTCAAGGCCGCTGGTGGGCTCGTCCAGAATCAGAAGATTCGGCCGGTGGGAAAGAGCCACGGCGATACCCAGCTTCATCTTCATTCCCCGGGAAAAATCCTTAAAATGCTTGTTGTCCGGCAGGCCAAAACGGCGGAGATAGTCAAAGTATGCGCTCTCTTCCCAGTTCTTATAGGTCAGGCGCATCATTTTATTCACCTGTCCCGCAGTGAGGCAGTCGGGAAAGCCCACCTCATCCAGCACCACGCCGATCTCTTCCCGGCTTTGCAGAATGTTTTCCCGGTTGTCTCTGCCTAAAAGTCTGATACTGCCGCCGTCCCGCTGGAGCATGTCGAGGATCAGACGAATCGTAGTAGTCTTGCCTGCACCGTTGTCCCCGATCAGGCCCATGATGCAGCCCTGAGGAAGACGCAAATCCAGCGGGCCCAGTTCAAAGCCCGGATAACTTTTTTTAAGCTCACAAATTTCAATGGCGTTCATCATGTTTCCTCCCCAATGATGCGGAACATTTCCATCAAATCCTCCCAACTCAGGCCACAGGCCTGGGCCAGCTTTTGTATCTCCTGCATATGCTCTTCTATCTGCCGCAGATATTCTTCCCGCAGAAGCTCGGTATTTTTCGCCGCTACAAAGCTGCCCTTGCCGGCCACCGTATAAAGGAAACCGTCCTTTTCCAGCTCGTCATAGGCCCGGCGGGTGGTGATAACGCTGATGCTCAGATCTTTGGCCAGATTTCTTATGGAGGGGAGCAGCTGATCCTCCCTCAGGGCACCGCTGATGATCTGATCCCGTATCTGACAGTATATCTGGTCATAGATAGGCAGACCACTTTTGTTGTCAATAAAGATATTCATATTTCAGGCCTTCTTGTGCAAAGCGTGTATGTACAGTATACACAGTAAGCACAGGTATGTCAACAGGAATTTTTCAAAGGGATCAAATTTTTTAAACTTTTATACAAAATTTCCTTTGTTGTCCGAACAAAGCAGGAAAATTGATGGGGTGTACAAAAAAACACGAATTTTCACGATTTTTGGGAACAAATGGATAGGGATTCTACTGTTCGTAGAGCCCAAATTCAGGAACTCTACCCGCTGCGGAATTCCGGTATAGAGGCCGGAGAGGGGAGTAGCTTGAATTTTTTTGCGGGTTTTAGTATCATTTCAACGTAGCCATGGAAATAATGATTTCATGTCTGTCAAAACAACATGAGCTTCAGGAGGCGCATGAAATGTCATTCGTAGTAGTAACAGACACCTCTGCAAACATTCCCAAGAAGATCATCGACAGCCGCAACATCAAGGTAATCCCCTTTTCATACTATGTGGAGGGCGTTGAACATACATGCACCGACATAGAGGCCTTTGACGGCGAGGGGTACTATGCCATGATGAAGGGCCATACCAATGTCACCACCTCCCAGATTCCGCCTCAGCGTTATACAGATTTTTTTGAGCCTTTTGTACAGGCCGGGCAGGATGTCTTGTTCGTCAGCATGTCCTCCGGTATCAGCAGCTCTTTCTCCTCATCCAACATCGCTGCCATGCAGCTTAAGGAGACCTATCCGGAGAGAACGGTGCGTGCCGTAGACACCAAGGGCGCTTCTCTCGGCGAGGGCTTGGTTGCCCTGCGGGCAGCAGACTGCAGGGACAAGGGCATGAGCCTTGAGGAGACTGCAGAGCATCTCTGTGAACTGAGAGAGCGTATTTGCCAGGTGTTCACCGTGGACGACCTGATGTTCCTGCGAAAAGGCGGACGCATCTCAAACGTCACCGCCATTGTGGGCATTGTGCTGAACATAAAGCCCCTGCTTAAGGGAGATGAAGAGGGTCGTATTGTGGCCTTCGGCAAGGTAAGAGGCAGAAAACACTCCATCGAGGCCATTGCAGAGCGCTATGACAGGCTGGTGAAAAATCCCGGCGAGCAGACTGTTGGCATCGCCAATGCAGCCTGCCGGCAGGATGCGGAATATCTTATCAGCCTGCTGAACAGAAACAATCCTCCCAAGGAGATACTGAACGTGTGCTATGAGCCGGTTACCGGCTGTCACGTTGGTCCCGGTGCGCTGGCGCTCTTCTTTGAGGGCGGAGACGGCGCCAGGCTGGAGATTAAATGAAAAAATAAGATAAACGCAAGGAAATCGCAGGGCGTTTGCCCTGCGATTTTTGTGTTTCAGATTTTCCATCTTTTAAACGGATGATGGCTCTTTTGACACCGCTTGCGCCGAAAGATCCGGGGCCTCACCGAGCCGCCCCTGCAGATCCTTTTTCCGAATGGTTGCGTTTATGCTATCTCCAGCGTGCGGCGCTCGTCATCTACCGTATAAGATACAGACAGCCCGCAGTCTGCATCAACCTGTATGTGGGCGGCATCACGATTTTTCAGAAGCTGAGTGTAAAGTCCCTTCGCATCCTCTCGGTATTTGGACATGTCATCGGAGCAGAGGAGCAGACCGCCGAACAGGCTGTTTACCGTGGCGAGAATATATTTCTCATCTTTATTCAGCTTCAGATTATCTTCCCGCAGGAAGAACACATCCGGGTCGCTGAGGAAGGCTCTGCCGTTTAATTGTCGGCGGAATACGCTGTTTAAAATGGCGTTGCGAGTGGATACATACTCCCGGTTCGTAAGGCGCATATACCAGGTGTTTGCCCAGTCCAGGCTCACGTCGCAGCTGATACGGCAGTAGTCCACCAGACCGAAGGCAGGCATCAGCGGCACGCCGCAGCCCAGAATCAGCTTATCTCCGCAGAAGCGGCGCAGCAGCTCCATGGCCCGTATCATGCGCCCGGCCCGGCTCTCCCTGTCACTGCCGAAGGGGGCGGCGGCGTAGAGAAAATCCAGCTTTACCAGGTCGAAGCCCCAGTCGTCGAAAATCTGCCGGAAGCAACGCTCCAGATAGTCGATCACCTGGGGATTATCGATATCCAGCGAGTAAAAGCCGCCCCAGTTGCTGCCGCAGTACCAGTTTCTGCCCTCCACCTTCAAAAGCCAGTCCTGGTGTTTTTGGTATATCTCTGACTCCTTCTGACAAACGAAGGGGGCAAGCCATAGTCCGGCCTTCAGACCGCGGCTGTGAATGTCCTCCGCGATGGGTTTCAGCCCGCAGGGGAATTTTCGATCATTGGTTTTCAGCCAGTCGCCCACATTGGGCTGCCAGCCGTCGTCGATCTGGAACAGGTCGCCCTGCCTCAGCAGGGGCGCACAGCCTGTCAGATCGGAAAGAATGCTGCTCTCGTCAATGTTCTGGTAGCGGTTATACCAGCTGGAGTAGCCTGCCAGCTTTTCAGCCGTGCGGGGCTTTATGCCCATGGCTTCAAACCATCGGTCGAAAACCTCGTCCTCGCTCCCCTCTGCGTAAAACAGGTCAAAGGCGTGAAATTCCCCGCCGCAGAGCAGGTTTTCACAATCCCTACTGATACTGAGCCGGTTCCTGTTCGCGTCATACCGGAACAGGGTGTAGCCCGGCCTTTCGTCCAGTGAAGCGATGAGCCGGTAATGCTCTCCCTGCCGGAAATAGCAGTAGCTCTCCCCGTGGGTGACGCCCGCCTTCTCCGGGTAATCCACAAAGAAGTAGTCGCCGTAGCGGTCAATGCCGAACTTGTTGATGATCAATTTGGGCATGTGACAGCGGCGGATCCTGTCCTGACGGGTGTACTCGGGACAGCTGGTCCAGGTCTGGTAGCCGTTCATGAAGATTTTCTCTCCCTCGCCAACGCTGAGAGGCAAAACAGCCTTCGCCGAGCGGATACGTCCCTCCGGCAGTTTACAGACAATGGGGTGCTGACCAGAGGTGAATTCCTCAGAACCCCGTATGACGGTTGGGCCGTCCTTCTCCTGTATCTCAATGGTGAATGCAAGCTTCATTTTCCTCTCCGCCTTTCTCAATGCTGAAAGCGACGCTGACCGGTTCCGTCTGTGCCGTAGAGATATGCAGCACACCGCTGCCGGTGCTGCCGGTGGTCTTTATATAGCAGCCGCACATGCCGCCCTCTGCGGGTATTACGGATGGACCCACAAGGGCGATCTCCCCTTCCGCAGACAGATGGACCGGGAGCTGAGCGTAGACCGCCGGGTTGCCGTATTCGTCCAGAAGCCGGATACGTACCGCCGCCATGTCATAGCAGTCGCCCTCGAAGAGGGTACTTCTTCCGACCCTTACGTCCAGATGCAGCGCCTTTCCCGGGCAGCAGATGCGTTCAGCCACGGTAACGCCGTCTTTCCTTGCCGCAAAGCGCCAGCGGGTGGCCTCTCCGCCCCAGTTGCCCACATATTTGCCATAGAGAGCCACGCCATCTTGAAAGCTCATTTTGTATCTCACCATGGCCCACAGCATTTTCAGCTTGTCGCCCAGAGGCATATTGGCAAGGCCGTACTTTCCAGCCGAAACCAGACAGCCCCGCAGAAGTTCTGCCTTGCCGTGGGAAAAGCCCTCCTGGGTCTCCAGCAGACAGCCGATGGTATCATCCAGCGGTATGGGGCCGTGAAGCAGTCCCTTCCAGCCATGAGGCTGGAAGGAGGCCACAAAGCAGTCGTTTTTATAAAGTTCCACCTCGTCGGCGTTTGTAAAGATGTAGGGACTTCCAATCTGCCCGGCAGGGTAGTCCCCGATGTCCATGGCAGAGCCGATCTCCAGCACCGGCATCTCCTCACCCTGACTTGCGTACAGGGCGGCGGCCAATTTCGGATTGCGGAAAGCGTCCATCACGCCGTGATAGCAAATCCGATCCCCGGAACCGAAGTCCTTATGGGTGGGATAGTCGAACATGCACCAGCCCAGACAGCCCGCGTGCTCCCCGGAGGCCATGGCGGCATCCTGCACGCTGGCGTGACGCATGGCCTGCTCCTGTCGGCGCTCCCAGGGGTCAAAGGGCTTGGTGGGGTACATGTGACCGTTGCACTCGGAGATGAGCAGGGCTTTGCTCATGTCGGGTGTGACCTTGTTTTTGGGTTTCGCGCCCGGATTTTCGCCGGTGTGGGAGAAGTCATTGTAGGAATATACGTCCTCCAGCAGACTGCTCTTTTCCAGATAGCGCACGCCGGTGGTGGCGCGGCTGGGGTCAAGCTCGTGGGCAATGGCGTTGGTACGGCGGTAAAACTCATCGTCATCCAGACTCTCGTTGATCCTGACGCCCCAGAGAATGATACTGGGGTGGTTTCTGTATTGGAGTACCATCTCCCGCACATTTTCGCAGGCCTGCTCTTTCCACTTCTCATCGCCCACATGCTGCCAGCCGGGAATTTCTGTGAATACCAGCAGACCCTGCCGGTCACACTCGTCGATGAAATATTGGCTCTGAGGATAGTGGGAGGTGCGGACAGTGTTGCACTGGAGCTCATGCCGCAGGATTCTGGCGTCTTCCCGCTGCAGATGCTCCGGCGCGGCATAGCCTATGTAGGGGTAGCTTTGGTGCCGGTTCAGACCCCGGAGAAAGGTCCTTTTTCCATTGAGATAAAAGCCGTCTGCACGAAATTCCGCTGTGCGAAAACCAAAGGTGGAGCGGAGCGTATCGCTCCCGTCAGAAAGCTCAACCACGCAGGTGTAGAGACAGGGGTTCTCTGTGCTCCAGGGCTGCGCGTCGGGAATGGTGAAATCATATTCCTTCTCGCCCGCTCCTTCTGCCTTAACGTTTCCCTCTGCGTCCAGTATGCGCAGTCTTGCATGGGGGCTTTCCGTTGTCAGGGAAACGTGCACCCGGTCAAGGGTGGGCGTGGTGATGTACATGTCTTCAATATACTGTGGCACCCGCACATCCAGCCAGACCTCCCGGTAAAGCCCGCCGTAGGTCAGATAGTCGATCACAAAGCCAAATGGGGGAATTTCTCCGTTTTCCCGGCAGTCCAGACGGACGGCCACGGTGTTTTCCCCGCCGTATATCACAAACTCCGTTATTTCAACGCGAAAGGCCGTGTAACCGCAGCGGTGGCATGCACACGCCGTGCCGTTCATGTATACCGTTGCGATATGGGCTGCCCCGTCAAATTGCAGAAACAGCCGCTTGCCCTGATATTCCCCGGGAATGAAGAGACTGCGCCGGTAGCCGCAGATCATCTCATAGTCCTCTGGCCCTGCGTAGTGCAGGGGAATTTCCTTGACGGTGTGGGGCAGGCGGACACTTTCGGCAGGGCCCCGGCCTTCCTTGAATTCTTCCGACCAGCAGGGGCTGAACTGCCAGTCGCTGCAAAGGCTTATCATTTCCAATCACTCTCCAAAATCCTCTAAAAAGCTCTCAACACGGGAGCAAATCAATTCAATATTTCTGTTATCAAACACAGTGTCGCGGTTTGTATGTATCCTGTCCAGAAGATACTGCCAGAGAACAGCGCTTTTGCAAACAAAACGACAAGGAGAAACAGGATTACGATCCAGGTCGCCAGAATGGCAGGGAATTTTTTCATGTTCAGCCTCCTTCCTGGTCTGCTGGTTTCCATACCAATTATATCAAAAGACCCTGACAGCCGCAACTACAACACATCAAAACCCTCTATGCCACAGGCAGAGAGGGTTTTGAACTTATATGATGATTGTTTTTGAGCGTTTATCAATGTTTACGCCATGACTTGCGCAAAACAAACGTGTTACGTGTTATATATAATGAGTTTTGTAATTTTTGATAATTGACCCGCTGAAATATTGTCGTTTATTATATCAATTATAGTGCAAAAGCACAATGAAGTCAATCAAAAAACATTAAGGAAGCCGGGGGTAAGCATGAAAGATATCAAAGTGATCGCTTTTGACCTTGATGGTACGCTGACTCAGCACAAAACCCGTCTTCAAGCAAAGAACAGGAATGTTTTGGATAGACTTTCTGAAAAGTATAAACTTTTGATGGTCGGAGCCGGTCAGAGCGGCAGAATATGTGAGCAGATGGGCCGGTATCCGATTGATATACTTGGCAATTACGGTATGCAGTATTGCAAATATAATGCCGAGATCGGAGCGCTTGATCGGATATTTGACGAGAGGCTTCCCTGTGACAGGGACAGTGTGGAACAGCGCATAACTGAGCTTCGCCGCCACTTTGGCAATATGGAATATACCGGCGCCAATGTGGAGTATCTGAAGACTCTGCGTATGACCAATAAGGACACCGTTTACGGTGAGAGCCTCCTGCCCGCCACCGAGGATATCAAGTGGGTTCACCGCGATGTTGAGTACCTCACCGGGAACAAGACGGCTATTCTGGATCACTGGAACGAGCTGTACGAGGCTGTTGTTGGCTGATCAGGCAAATAGTATTCAAAACATAAGGCCGCATTCTGCGGCCTTATGTTTTAGATAAAGCAATGGGCCCCGCAGGCGCTTGTACAGGACGAGCGTCTGCGGGATCTTTTGACAGAGCAGGGAGGCTTTATATGGTAACAGCGGTAACATTGAATCCTTGTATTGACAGAACAGTAAATTTGGAAAAGCTCCTTCCCGGAGAACACAATACAGCTCTGTCCTCCCGGTGTGATGTTTCGGGAAAAGGCATCAATGTAAATCTGGTTCTCAAAGCTCTGGGTGTGGAAAACAGGTGTCTTGGGCTTGAGCATTCGGAAAGCGGATCTGCCGTGCGGGAGCTTCTGGACCAGCAGGGAATTGATTTTTGCGCGGTGCCCGTAAAAGGGACGCTGCGGGTCAATCTCAAGCTGACTGAGCAGGAACGTATGACCGAGATAAATGAAGCCGGCGCTCCGGTAGACGCGGGTGTATGCCAATGCGTGATGGAGGCGCTGAACGAATGTCTGCCCTCCACAGATAGAGTCGACAATCGTTCCCTTCTTGAGAACAGATTTGTCAAGGGTGTTTTCTCCTAAACGTAAAATAAAGCGATAGAAGTCCCCACAGCCTTTTTACTATATCTGGCTATTGCCATTGGAATTGAATAAATCGGGCTCTTTTATGACCCTATTATCTTTGACACTGCATCAATGCTTGATCTTTTGCCGAATACCGTGTAGCAGACATAAAAAAAGAGATGGAATGCGCAGAGTCTTTCCATCTCTTTTATTGTTTTGAAAATGTGGGACCGATTTTTTTGACAGCCCTTGCAATTTCTGGTTTAGCGCACTATAATATTGTCTTGTGGTTAGCACTAACTAACTGCCGGGTCTCGCCAGAGGACTCTTGGATGAAACGCAGATCATCAAGATCGTTTTTGAGAGGAGAACGGTGAAATGTTGAAAATCACAGTAAAAGTGGACGGTATGATGTGCGGTATGTGCGAGAGCCATGTGAACGACGCGGTACGGCGGGCGTTCCC